>CAJWLO010000039.1 GCA_913043235.1 uncultured Fidelibacterota bacterium | reverse complement strand
CCTCCGACCGACTGATTACAAATCAGTTGCTCTACCAACTGAGCTACGGTGGCAAATTGAAGTCACCAACATTCCATCCTATTGATTTATAGGAACCGGTGGTAGCACGTTTTCAAAAAACATAAAACCTTGAAATAGATCAAAGTTTTGGGATTAACTATACATATGGATTACGAGAATAAGATAGACCAATGTACAGCCTCGTAAATTATGACTATTATAAAAATAGATTCAATGCTTATTTTATAAACAGTATAATTTTTTAATTATTGGCATGAATCTTGCTACTCAGAGTTTTTTATCTTATACCCTACTGACAAATCTTCAATAATCCAGCCTTTTGATCGTACGATATCGCGAATTTTATCTGCTTTACTCCAGTCTCCCAATTTTCTTGCTTCTTCCCTCTCATCGGCTAAGCAAATAATTTTAGGTGGTATATTAGTCGATTCTACTTTCACAATTCCAAATATAGAATCTAAAGCACATAAAAACTCCCATGATTTGCCAATGTCCACATCATTATATAAACCTTTATCAAATTTAGTATTTAAGTTCCTCATCCATTGAAAAAAAATTGACATAGCTCCTGGCGCATCCAAATCATCATCTAATTTATTGATAAATATTCCATACTCAGCCGGTAATTCTCCGTTTGCTAGAGAAATCGCTCCAAGTTCAATCAATCTGGATCTTAAGTCGGAAATTCTATTTATTACTCGATCACCTTCATGTTTTTTATTTGATGAAAATGAAATTCGAGTTCTGTAGTGCCCCGAGAGAAGCTGATACCTTACATTTTCTGGACTATATCCCAAGTCTATCAAATCTTTAATCTGATAAAAATTCCCGACAGACTTACTCATTTTCCCTTTCTCAACCATTAAATGTTCTGAATGCATCCAGAGATTTACGAACTTATGATTAGTGGCACATTTTGATTGAGCGATCTCATTTTCATGATGGGGAAAAATATTATCCACACCACCACAATGAATATCAAAATGTTCTCCTAAGTAATAATTGCTCATGGCAGAGCACTCGATATGCCACCCTGGTCGGCCTTTCCCCCATGGCGCATCCCATACGACATCCCCATCTTCTTCTTTCCAACCTTTCCAAAGAGCAAAATCCTGAGGATCATCCTTCGCATATTCATCATTTGCAACCCGATTAGTCGATCTTTGGAATTTCAATTCTAAATTGGCAAGCTGCCCATAATCGGGATAAGATTGAATATTAAAATATACCGAACCATCATCCATTGTATACGCATATTTTCTTTTAAGTAAGATTTGAATCATTTCAATCATTTTAGGAATATAATCCGTGGCCCTAGGGTATTCATTTGCAGGAATGATTTTCAGCCACTTTGAGTCATTCATAAAATAGCCTGTAAACTTTTCTGTCATTTGACCTAATGGTGTATTCTCATCTTTGGATCTTTTAATGGTCTTATCATCAATATCCGTAATATTCAAAATGTGATATACTTTATAACCGCGATGTATCAGATAACGTTTTAAAAGATCTTCAAATATAAAAGTTCTAAAATTCCCAATATGGGCATAGTCATAGACAGTAGGGCCACACGTATACATTCCAACTTCTCCATCCTTGATCGGCTGAAAAATTTCCTTTTTACGTGTTATTGAATTATAGAAACGAATCGGCATCTATTGACTGAGTTCTATAATTTTTTTTACCAACTTTTCAAATGATAGTCCAGCGACTGCCGTAGATTTTGGCACCAGGCTGGTATCGGTCATACCGGGCAATGTATTCATTTCCAGAAAGAAATACTGACCATTGTTCGCCAACATATAATCTGCCCTGCCATAAACTTCACAACCGAGTCCTTTGAAAATCTTTTCTGTATCATATTTTATTTGATCACTTAAGCCGGAAGGCAGGTCTGCCGGACAAATATATTTGCTCATCCCTGGAGTATATTTACACTCGTAATCATATAGGTTATGAGTGGGTTGAATTTCTACGATAGGATATGCCCTACCGCCAAGTACAGTTACAGTTAATTCCCTGCCACTGATATATTTCTCAATTATAACTGATTTTCCATGCACAAACGCTTCTTTTAAAGCAGGTTTTATATCATTTTCATTGATCACAATTCTCAATCCAACCGTACTACCTTGATCATTTGGTTTTACAACAAATGGCAATAGAATTGTAGGCTCTTCTTGTATATTGCCAAGCAATTCCCAGTCCGCCGTAGTAATGTTCAGGTCTCTGGCCAATGCCTTGCTGCGGGATTTATCCATACATAGCTTAGATGCATCCGGTCCAGAACCTGTATATAAAATTCGGTTGTCATTCATCCAAGTTTGAATTTTACCATTTTCCCCCACTCCTCCATGAAGGGCATTGAAAACAATATCTGCATTTTTAAGTTTTGGAAGCAATATTTCATAATTATCCTGAAATAATAATTCCAACACATCATAGCCTAAAGATTTGCAGGCTAATGCCACTGCAGTTCCGGTAGCTTTTGAAACCTCACTTTCTTCACTTGATCCGCCCATTAAAATCACCACCTTCAAGGGCACAATATTTTTCTGCCCTCCTCCAAATCCTGAACTATATAAGTCGGCATTTCATAATCTGGAAGTAAATCAACTGTTTCCCTTCCTCGGCCTGTCAGGACGAGCATGGTATCCATTCCCAACATTTCACCTGCTTCCATATCAGCCATTGAATCACCAATCATCAGGCAATCCATTAAATGTAACTTATGGTCAGCTTCTGCCTCCAGGAACATCCCTGGTCCTGGTTTGCGCCTGTCAGTTGCCTTTTCAGGATGGTCAATACATATGTAAATATCTAACAGATGTATGGAATGTTTGTCAAATTCACTTTTTATAAAACCATGGATCTCATTCAATACTTGTTCTTTTATCAAACCCCTGCTGACTCCTGATTGGTTAGTCACGATACAAAAACGATTCCCTGCTTTTGACATCGCCTTCAAAGCGGGGATGGTAAAATTATAAAATGAAAAGTCATCCATTGAACTGATATACCCAGAATCAGAATTCAAAGTACCATCACGATCTAAGAAAATACAATCGTAAGTCTTCATAAATGATTCTTAATATCTTTTAGTTGAATACCAGCCAAAATAAAATAGACAGCACCAACTAATAGGTAGGGGAAATACATCCCAGCGTGAGAAATTAGAGCGTAGTTCAAGGCTTTTTCGCTGCTGATAGAATAAACAGTCATTAATCCATACTTTATTGCAGCGTCATAGGTTCCAGCCATGCCAGGCAGGGCTGGGATGGCAACAACAATACCTCCAATGAGCAACACAATAAAAGTCCCAATAAACCCAATATCAATCCTGCAAGATGATAAAACTAGATATGTTGATAAATAGTATAATATCCAAATAAAAATAGTTGTAAGAATTATCCTTGATGCATGTCTTGTTTTACTAAGCAATGTTATACCATCAAAAATATTTTTAAAAAGACTGAATAAAAAAGTACCCCATTTTGATTGGAAAATAGCCCAGGATTCGATTAGATCCAACAAACGAAGATAATACACGAGTAAAATCCCAACAATAATTAATATTGTAATACCTACGAAAATCATAATACCCAATTCAAGACTTTTATGTTCAAAAGGATACCAAGGAACAACCAATAGAAATATAAATATGACTGCTGCCAAATCCATTATCCGTTCTAGAATTACAGTACCAAAAGCTTGAGAGACGGAAATGCTAGATTGGGTTGAAATTGAATATGATCGGAGCAATTCCCCCATACGAAACGGTAATATATTATTCCCAAAATATCCTATCATGACCGAGCCAAATAAAGGATGAATTGGGATCTGATCTACGGGCACTAGAATATATTGCCATCGCAAAGCACGAACCAGACAGCTAAATAATAATAATAATACACTAATCCAAAATGGGAACCACTGCACCTGTCTGAGCTGTAGCATCAATTCTTGAAAATTTACCCCATGAAATGCAAAATAAATACCAGCAACACTTATAATGGTCACTAAAATCAACTTATAATATTTATTCACGAAGATCTATTTTTTCAAAATCGCTTATGTCAATTTCGGGAATGGTATTCGAATCCCATGGTTCTGCAGATTTAATGTTTATTCGTGTTTCGTGATCAGGTCCTGATAATAACTTGACCTCTAATGGAATGCCAGTTTTCGGCAATATTCGAAACATCCCTGATAATTCCCAGGACGGTATAGTGAAAGGAATTTTACAGTATCCTTTTTCAAAGATGGCATCTTGAGTGACAATAAAATCTTTTTCCCCAGAAAGGATATTGAATATGGTGATATCTCCCGGTATAATATTATCAAGAATAATCTGTTTATTTATTTTACTAATGGTAGAAATCTCACCATCCTTGAAAACAAGACGCTGCTTAGGATCATCAAAAAAATAATATTGATCTCTTAAATAATAAAAATCACCTGAAGTCTCAAAATGATCTCCATATTGAGTTTGGTAGAATTCCAGTGACATTTTCAAACCACCAGATTCATTTATAAACTTTAAGAAGGTTTGGTAGGGGTCAAAGAATACATTAGCAGGATTGTTAAATATAACCGCCAAAATCATCACTTTAATCATAGTGACTTAATCCCTGATCATTTCCAGGTAAGATTCATCTACCAACACCTCCCTAGCTTTACTGCCGGTAAAAGGACCAACAATGCCAGTCTGTTCCATTTCATCGATGAGTCTTGCAGCTCTGGAATATCCAACTTTCAGTCGGCGCTGAAGTAACGAAATAGAACCTTGCTGATGGGTAATAACCAGAGATACAGCATCATTGAACATATCATCAGTACCGACACCACCATCACTGCCAAAATCAGTCATCTGGGCCTCTCTGACGGAGGGCAAAATGAGTTCTTCTGGTTTGGGTTGATCCAGAATATGGTTCATGACCGCTTCAATTTCTTCCAATGACAAAAAAGCATTATGCATCCTAAATGCATCCGAACTGCCTGTTCCTAAATGCAACATATCACCACGGCCGATTAGTTTGTCAGCACCTGGTTGATCAATAATGGTTCTAGAATCAATTTTACTGGCCACCTGGAAGGCAATTCGAGATGGGAAATTTGCTTTAATTACACCTGTAATGACATCTACAGATGGACGTTGGGTAGCAATAACAAGATGAATACCAACTGCACGGGCTAGTTGTGCCAACCGTGCTATTGGTGCTTCCACATCCTTGGCACTCAACATCATTAAGTCCGCCAATTCATCTACCACAAGTATGATGTAAGGCATAATGTATTCGCCATCCCTTTTCATTTTTTCATTATACTCGCCAATATTTCTGACCAATGCTTCTGCCAAAACATTATATCGCCGATCCATCTCTTTTTCAAGAGCCCTAAGAGCCAAAATCGCATTATCAACCGATGTCACAATTGGTTCACTAATATCTTCCATTTTCAGCAGATGGTAATCTTCCAAGGCACGATATAGTGTCATTTCTACCTTCTTCGGGTCGATCATGACAAACTTTACTTCATCTGGAGTGGCACGGTATAGAATGCTACAGATAATAGTGTTAATACAAACTGATTTCCCGGAACCTGTTGTACCGGCAATAAGAAGATGTGGCATTTTCCCAAGATTGAGTGTACTAATTTCACCTGAGGTTGTTTTTCCAATCGCCAAAGTGAGCAAGGAATCAGCTTCTGCAAACTCTGGACTATTTACAACCGATTTAAAAAATACTGTAGCTGGATTTCTATTAGGAATTTCAATACCAACGGATGATTTACCTGGAATAGGAGCTATTACTCGGACGCTACTTGCTTCCATTACTCTGGCTAAATCATCTGAAAGAGCCACAAATTTATTAACACGCACTCCATCAGCAGGCTCTACTTCAAATAAGGTGATAATAGGACCTGGATGTACATTTACTACCTGCCCTTCTACACCATATGTAGCCAAAGATTGAGTAAGGTAATTCGCGCGTTCCACTAATTCATCTCTACTTAGGTTATCCGAAACATTCACCGGGTTGAACAAAAGATCTGAACTAGGCATCTGGTATTTTTTCTTTGGTTTGTTTCTTTCTGCAATAGAATCAATATTTACTTCTTCCGTTATAGCCATTTCCCCAACCTGAATCTCTTCCATATCTGGCTTAGGAATTACATCATCACTATTTTCTGCATCTGTGCCTGATTCAGGTATAAGCTTATCTTTTATAGTATCATCAAGCAATTGTTCGCTTGATCCTTCTTCTTCCATTTCATTATTAATACTATCTATTTCCTTACTATCATCCAAATAAGGATCAATTTGTTCAGATTCTACTTCCTTTTCCAAATTTTCAACAGACGGATTTGAAGAAATTTCCATCGACTGTTTTTCTTTCTTTTCATCAATTTTAGCAATTAGATCCTTTGTATGTTTTCTTTTTGTATCTTCTTTTTCTTTTAAATTCTTATTGATAACCTGACCTTCTTGCCATTTTTTCCATTTTTCACTCATAATTACAAATGGTTGATAATAATCAAAACTAAAATACCCACGGATCAAAATCAACCAGCTGGAAAATAGAAATAGAATTGTGCCATAGACACTGAACCAATCCAGAAAAAATTCTGCGACGATCCCACCAATAAGACCTGAAAATGTATAATTCAGTTCTGCTGGATTTGAAAAGGTTATCAAAAATACGCCAGTGGAAAAAGATATAAGTAACATAGTCACCAAACTATAAATTGTAGTTCTAATTAGATTCACGTAGTCTTGTTTGCTAAATAAAGTCCAGCCCCAGCCAATGCCAAGTATAGGTATAATAATTGACGAGAAACCGAATCCCATTTTGATTAATAAATGTGATAATAATACTCCCATAATTCCCATGGTATTTTCAACTTGAACATTGGTGGAAATTGTAGGCTCTTCACTGGGATTATAACTTCCCAAGCTAACCATTAGGAATATAGATAAGGCGACCGTTAAGATCCCTAGAATTTCTAAACGGCGTTTATCATTCATTAAAGATAATTATGGTATGAGGAACAAATACAACGGAAAATACGAATTTTCAGATGATTATTGAAGTGCAAACATTTAGTATTGATTAGATGAAATAAGTACGAATTGTTTTTTCGAGATATAAATCATAATATCATCAATATTTTTAGTTAATCCAATAATGAGCCTTGCTGATAAAAAGGTCCTTTGACTATCTCAGCGGATTTTTGTTTTCCCCGAATGTCAACTTTTAATTCCGTTCCCGTTTTTGCGAATGGCATATTTACATAGCCGATCCCGATCCCTTCTTGAAGAGATGGGCTCATAGTGCCACTGGTAATATAACCCACAACATCATCATTTATAAGAATCCGGCAACCGTTTCTTGGAATCGCTCGTTCTGTCATTTTAAGACAGACCAACCTCCGGGATAAGTTTTTCATTGATTCACAGAGTGCATCCTTACCCAAAAAATTCCCCTTACCCATTTTTACCACCCAACCAAGCCCCGCTTCAATGGGATTTGTATTTTCATCAATATCAATGCCATAGAGCGAATATTTCATCTCCATACGTAGTGTATCTCTACTACCGATTCCCACAGGTTTGATTCCATACTTAACACCAGATTCCATAATCGAATCCCATATCTGAACAATATATTTCGGATGTGCATAAATCTCGTATCCCAATTCACCTGTATAGCCTGTACGGGATATCATGGCCTTACAACCCATGACATGCCCATCTATAAAATGGTAAAAAGAAAGCTCTCTTAAATCTGAATCAATTAGTGGTTGTAAAATCACCCTGGCTTTTGGCCCTTGCAGTGCAATTAGTTCAATTCTGTCACTGACATCTTCAATTAATACCTGTCCCTCAATATTGGCATCTAGCCAATTCAGATCCTTTTCAAGATTGGCTGCATTAACTACCAGTAAATAACTCTCATCGCGTTTATATATCAATAGGTCATCTACCAACCCACCATTTTCATAACACATGGCTGAATATTGGGCCTGGCCGGGGATTAAGGAAAAAACATCGTTCACGGTCATTTTCTGCATGAAAATACTTCTATCATTTCCGGATACAATAAATTCACCCATGTGACTAACATCAAAAAGTCCAGCATTTTCACGGACCACTGCATGTTCTCTATTGATACTGGTATAGTAGGAAGGAAGTAAGTAGCCTGCAAAAGAGACCATATGTCCGTTATTCTCGAGATGACGATTATATAGAGTAGTCTGTTTTGCGGAAGCCATTTTCAAAAGATATTCAATTTCAAGATACCAGCTGGGATAATGCTTTTTTAATTACGCTTTCAAGTTCGCCTCTCAATTCACCGTTATTATCTAAATCATCTAATACTTTTCGGGCATATCTCGATTTATATCCCAGAGAAGTGAGAGCATTCAATGTATCTCGAAATAAAATTGATTCACCTATAAGTTCATCTTTAAAACCCAGGGAATCTTCATCATCTATTTTTATAAATTTTTCTTTGAGTTCAATGATAATGCGTTTGGCAGTTTTAGCG
This sequence comes from uncultured Fidelibacterota bacterium, assembly GCA_913043235.1. Taxonomy (GTDB): domain Bacteria; phylum Fidelibacterota; class Marinisomatia; order Marinisomatales; family UBA1611; genus UBA2134. The sequence continues at coordinate 18,727 of CAJWLO010000039.1, read as the reverse complement.
CCAACACCAGGTACAGATGTCAAACTGGCTACATCCCCGGCCACTATCCTGTCTTTCAATTTATCCGGATTAATTCCCGACAAAATTGTTAACGCAAGTTTGGGTCCTATACCACTGATATTGATCAACTGCATAAATGTGTGCCGTTCACGTTCTGTTACAAAACCATATAAATCAAGCATGTCTTCACGAACATGGAGATAGGTGAGTATTAATGCATCATTCCCTTTTGGGGGTAAAGCTTCAAGACCATTGATTGACATCAAAATTTTTATTCCAATACCATTTACATCCATTACAACAAATGCTGATGTCTTTTTCTCAATAAGACCTTTGATATTTTCGATCATGATAATTTGAATTGATTTAAGTAACAAATACCGACGGCAATGGCATCCGAGATATCCAATGGTTTAGGAGGCTCTTTCAATTTGAGGATCTGCATAACCATAAATTGGACCTGCTCCTTTGATGCTGCACCATTCCCGCAAACAGATTGTTTTACTTTACGCGGTGCAAACTCATGTATATCAATACTTGCCTGCGCTGCAGCCAAGATAATGGCACCTCTTGCCTGTCCCAACCTCATCGCTGATTTCACATTCTTGCTGTAAAATGCGCCTTCTATGGCAAGTACTTCTGGGGAGAATTGATCTAAAACCTTCGTTATTTCTACAAATATATGATTTAATCTCTTTCCCATAGATTCATTTTTTGGAGGGCGAATTATTCCAGATGAAGACAGTTTTGTTTTTATTCTGTTTTGATCCAGAATACTAAATCCAGTAATATTTAGACCAGGATCAATACTTAATACTCTCATATGTTAATTCTTATGGATAATACTTTCATCAAAATCAAAATTTGAATAAACATGATTTATATCATCATGATCATCAAGTGCTTCTAGTAGTTTCAGCGCATTTTTAGCCTGTCGTCCATCCAATTTTTGTAAAGTTTTAGGTATCATCTCAATTTCACTTGAACGAATTTTATATCCTTCATCTTCCAAACCTTCTCTCACATCCATAATAACTGTTTGATCTGTAATAACTGCATAAAAATCACTATCAATTGAAAAATCATCCGCTCCATATTGAATAGCAGCTTCGAAAATGGCATTATCATTGACAAGATTTTTTTCAATAATAATTTGTCCTTTTTTATCAAACATCCAAGACACTGATCCATTTTCCCCAAGTTTGCCGCCATGTTTCGTAAGAAGGTGCCTGATATCCGCTACGGTCCTATTTCTATTATCTGTAATGACCTCCATCATGATTGCAACCCCTCCTGGGCCATAGCCTTCGTAAGAAACTTCTTCATAGGACACGCCTTCCAACTCCCCTGTTCCTTTTTTTATTGCACGGGTAATATTATCGGCGGGCATATTATTTGATTTCGCATTGGCGACAGCTTTCCTTAATCGAGGATTTGATTCAATTTCACCTCCACCAATACGGGCAGAAACAGTGATTTCCTTAATAATTTTTGTGAATATTTTACCTCGTTTTTCATCTTGGGCTCCTTTTCGATGGCGAATATTTGCCCATTTACTGTGTCCTGCCATTATTCCACTCTATTATAACTTTATAAATTAACCAGATCAAATATTTTTTCTCAAAACGATATTCAATTTTGATTAATTCGACTGCGCACTATCCAAATATCCTTCAACCCCAAACGATTGAGTTTAATCTTTTGAATCTCTGCTTCTTTTTTGGTTAAAAAATTACCAAAATGCAACTTATACAAAGGAGCTTCAAAAATTAGGTACACCGTATCCTCCAATGTTTTCTGAAAATAGGAAAGAGTGGTGTCGGCCGAGTTTTTTGAGACTGTTTCAAAAATCTGCAATCGAAATCCTTCACTCGATGACCTGCGGAAATTTTTTAAAGAATCCAATACTTTTAACCGGGATGTACCAAAGATTCCATCCATCACTTTTGGTGTTTTAGGTGGCGGATCTAACACTGAATTCATATCGAACCAAAATAATGTATCTTGACTAAGAATAACTTGAAAACATATGATATAGAAAATAATAATTTTCATCTAAGGATTCTTATCGATTCAGCGGGGATCCATCCTTTTTTACCATCAATTAAAATAATTTCTATCCAATCATCCTGCGTTTGATGAATTTCTACTTTCATTCCTTCATTAATCCGGAATAAAACAGTATTCTCTTCAAAGTAGGGTCCAGAATAGGTATTCACTCCATTTGCAATAATTACACCATAATTAGATCGCTTATTTTGGAAATATTTATCAATTGCAATGCCATGGACGCCTAAAGTTACAATAATCATCATTGTCAAAATATGCCTATATATAGAACCTGAGAGCAAACCAAATTGAATGAAGAATACCAATAATGCTTCTACAAGCAACAGACAACTGCCGATAAATATCAATTCTCGAAATGTAAATATATCTTTTACCCGGCGATATATATCAAGAAGAATAAATGGTTCTGGCATCTCGATACGGTCTACCTGCCTTGCTTGGGTCACCTGAAGATTATGAATTATATCCTTATCTCTGGGTTTCATCGAGAGTGCGTTATAATAAGCCCATGCTGACAGACCAATGGAATGTAACCTATAATACGCATTCCCCAAATTATAATAAAGGTCTCCGGTCTCATATCCTAATTTTAAGATCGATTCGTAAGTCTGGATCGCGTCTTTATAATTTCCTTCACTCATTGATTTATTCCCATCTTCAAAAAGCGTTTCCGGAATCTCTGCAGATAAAAATCTAAACATGAGTATAAACAAAAGGATTTTGCGGGTCATAATTGTCGATCTATCTTTCTTAAAAGGACCGCTGTATTCGATAATATTTCTGGCTCCCGTTCCAAGCCTCCTGGGGCAAATCGACCAGTATCACAATCTTTAAGCAAACTCAACAATTCTTTCATTTGTTCTTCACTCAAATGCGGTTCCAATATTACCTTCACACCTGCAGGATCTAAATTTTGTGTTGGCAGCAATAACTTATTTTTTAAATAGGAGTAAATGGCTCTGCTGGCCGTTTCAAAAGGGTCACCATTCGTTTTTTTCAATTCCCGCAGCGTATTCCGTAATGCTCCTCTTACTTGACGGCTTTCTTCTGTTGCTAGTCGGTACCCTGTGACCTGGGAAATCAAAATAGGAAAAATAAAGATTGCAATAGATACGATATAAAAGATTAAAACCGTTTTTGGAAAATCATTATTACCAATCATAGTAAAGCTAGAAATATCATTATGTATAAAACGGATATCCTGGCCAATCAATTCTACCTCTTTTTTTGTAAGACCAGAGATCGCAACTGCACTATTTTCACCAGGCAATATGGGAATATCAATAGGATTGGTCTGAGTACGAATCCAATCTTTTTTATTTGAGTCAAAATATGACATTTGTATTCGAGGGATAGTTATGGTTCCAGCTACCCTTGGAATCAATATGTATTCCCAAGTCTGGGTACCCGTAACAGCATCACGAAAGACATCTTTTTTAAAATTTTCTGTAGGAGTAAATGCTTCTACTTGATCAGAGAATTCTATCTCTGGCAAAGCGAATAAACCAAGATTTCCAGATCCTTCCATAGAAATAGTGAATGTGAATCCCTCATTTACTTTAGCTGTATCGCGATCAGTATAGGATAGGAGGTCAAAAGTGCCTACTGCTCCGCTGAAATCGAATGGGCGTGGTTCAGGGAATGATAGAATCGAGATAATCTGCTCCTCTGATACAAGTACTTTTTTAGTAGTCTCTGTAAAAAACGAATCAAAGAATGGATCAAAAAATGGATCGCGGCGTCTCTTTTTCTTTTTTAACTTAACCTGTACTTGGACCCTTAGGGATGGGATGACATGCTTATCCGAAGGGATAGGAAAAAGTGCCATTTGGCCAAGGGTAGCAACTTGGTATTTTACTCCATTTAGATTCACATTGCTGTATTGTAACCGCTGCGGAGAGAACAGGTTTTCCACCCAAAACCCTTGAAATTCCGGCACCTCGAATGGTTCAAGGGAAATATTTACTCGTTTGTAAAGTTTATAGGTCACAGTTATCTGCTCGCCTAAATAAGCCTTAACTTTATCGATTTCTGCTACTATAAATACCTCATTCTCCTGGGAATTAGATATTTTTCTTACAAAAATTTGTATTGGCTTGCCGCGGAATGGTTTTCCATCTACTGTACCCGTTAAAGCGGGAATTATTAGTGTCCCTTCTCGTATGGGAGACAGTGTCCAGGTTAAAGTTCGGGTACTAGTCATACTGCCATTTATCCACTGAACATTGGTCTGCTGGACAGGTCCGCTAACAACTATAAAATCTTTTTTCACGGGTTCCATATTCACATTTGCAAAAGATTGAGACCCACTGGCCTCTACGGTAAGAGTGATTAAATCGTTCTGGGCAATTTGATTCCGATCGACCGATATTTGAATCGATTGTCCCATAACGCGGGACAGCCACATAACCATTATCAGTATACGAATCACCAGTCCTTCTCCAATTTCTTAGATTTTGATTTGGAAATTTGTCGCTTCTGATTGATTTTTTCCTGATCCTTTAATGCATTCAGAATAGCTTCTGCTTGAATTTGTTTATCTGTTTTAGGCTCGTTTTCCTTATCCTGGGTCTTTTCCACAGTTTCGTGTTTTTCAACAATATCTTTATCTTTTTCATCTCCCTGTTCCACCTGGTCTTTTTGATTTTCTTGTTTTTGTTGATCTTTCTCACCATCAGATTCGGATTGACCCTGATCTTGGTTTTCCATATTTTTCTGATTATTGTCTTGATTCTCTTGCGCCTGATCTTGATTATCTTCTGAATCTTGGTCTTGATTAGCATTTTGTTGCTGGTCTTGTTGCTGGTTTTGTAAATGTCTTTTTAACAGTTCATAATTGAACTTGGCATCTTCATTTAGTGGATCAGATTCAATTGCCTTCTTGAAAAAAGCCAGACTTTCTTCCACTTTATTCTGTTCGTTAAATAAAGTCCCAATATTATACAGCGCTTTGGATTGCAATGTTTTATCATTTGTAATCATTACATCATTAAATACTTGAGAAGCTGTTTCCACATCTTTTTGCTGGTATGCGGAAACTCCCAGGCCAAATCTTGCTGCATCATCTTTTTCTCTGTTTAGAAGAATATGCTCATAATAGGACCGGGCTTCATCGAATTTTCCTTCCTTATAGAGTATTTGTCCTTTATCCTGGGCAATGACCAGTGAAATAAAAAAAATTAATATAAAAGTGTTTATTTTCATATGTCTCTGTTTGCCGGTCTAGTGGGGATAACAAAACCAGCTATAAGCAATAACATTGCGAGAAAAGCTACAGGTTGGTATCTGTCTTCATATTCCGAATATACATGGGTACTGATTGTTTTTTTATCCATATCATCGATAGTTTCTGCAATATCCAGATGTGTATCACGATTATTATCAAACCAAAAAAATTTTCCTTGACCAGCATTGGCAATATCTCTAAGAATTTTTTCATTAATGGTTGAAGTGATCAATTTACCATCTAGATCCCGTTTGTATTCCATTTGGTCGCTGTTCTCACTTCTTACCAGTATTAGCCCCCCTACTTCCGAACCAACTCCAACAGTATGGATTTCCAAACCGCTTTTAACAGCCTGATAAGCCAGTTCAATTGCCTGCCCCTCATGATCCTCACCATCTGTAACCAAGAGCATAATTTTATATTTATCTTTTTCCTCTGTAAATGCAGTCATAGCGCTTTGTATGGCTGAACTTATTGCCGTACCTTGTGTTGGTATAATTTTTGTATCAATTTCGTTCAAGAATAATATTGCAGCTTCATAGTCCGTCGTTAGAGGAAGATATAAATGGCTGGTACCTGCAAAAACAATAATAGCAACCCTGTCTCCTTTTAATTTTCGTATTAACTGGCCTAATTCGAATTTAGATTTCGCCAAACGACTAGGTTTAACGTCTTCAGCATCCATGCTTGTAGACGTATCCAAAGCTATAACCAAATCAATACCTTTACGTTCCACAGGACGAACCCGAGTTCCAATTTTTGGTCCAGCTGCGGCAATTGCTAAAAATAATAGTGCGATCGAAATCATCCTATTTCGCCATTGAATTCTACTATTATCCAGGTTGAATTCTAAGCTCTGCAATACGGATGCAGATGCGTTTTTAAATACGGTATTTGATCCTTTTTCTTTCAATTTCCATATTAGCAACAATATCACCTGCAAAGCCAAAAAGATGAGTACCCAAGAATACCGAAATGCCATTAGGTTTTACTCCTAAAAACTGATCGGCGAAATGTTTCCATGCAAAGCCCCAAAAGAAACCCTGGTATCAGAAACCAACCATACAGTTCTTTATATTGAGTGAATTCACGAATTTTGATTTCAGACCTCTCTAACAGATCAATTTCGCCGTAGATAGTAGCCAGAGCTTTTTCATCTATAGCTCTAAAGTATTTTCCACCTGTTTTTTCAGCGATATGAATTAGAGTTGCTTCATCAATTTCATTACGGATTAAGCCTCGACCGGGTATTCTGGTATAGGATTGGTTGGTCCCAGCGCCAATGGTATAAATCCTGATACCATACTGCGATGCCAAGTCTGCTGCAGTTTTTGGGTCAATCTCACCGGCATTATTACTTCCGTCTGATAACAGGATCATTACTCTACTATTTACTTCACTATTGCGTAATCGATTTGTAGCATTTGCAATAGCCATTCCAATTGCGGTTCCATCGTGCTCCTTTGATGCTACATTGATTTGCTGCACAAGACTTTTCAATATACCCTTATCAATAGTTAGCGGGCATTGAATAAATGATTCACCCGCGAATACCAAAATCCCAATTCTATCTTCCTTTCGACCATCAATAAACGCTGATGCGGTTCGTTTCACTGCTTCCAGCCGATTTGGGGAAAAATCATCTGCCAGCATACTGCTGCTGATATCAAGTACCATCATCATGTCAATTACATTCACATTGGTTTCTTGCAGATTATCAACTAGTCTAGGACGAGCTAGCCCTAAAATAACCAGAGAAATGATAAGTAAATGAGACGCTAAAAGGATTCTTGATTTCTGAGTGCCAATTTTTCTTAGCTGACCCGAAATGAAAGTGGTAGATGAAATTCTTATTACCGCTTCCCATCTTTGGCCAAAATACCTGTGCCATACAAAAATTAGTGGTATTAATATTAAAAGAAGTAATAACCAAGGATGTTGAAAATCCATAGATAAGATATTGTTTTTATATTTTATCTCTCGTGATCCATATACAAGGTACGTCTATTATAGAGAAAAGTTTCTAGATTGTAAAGAGCAGCAATCAAAATTTATTGTATTAATAAATAATAGTTATTTCAATTACCTGGTTTCTGTTCATCCAAATCAGATTCTGATTCAATATCATCTGTTGCATCCATAATATGTTCTTTCCCAGAATTCACTGCATCTTTGAATTCATTAATGCCTTTACCCAACCCCCTCGCCAACTCAGGCAATCTTTTCGCCCCAAAGAGTAAAAGAATAACCAGAAGAAGAATGATAACCTCTCCTGTTCCAAGATTAAAAAACGCATATATAACATCAGCTTGTCTCATGACAACCTCCCAAGTTTAACGAAAATACCGCAAAATGTAGTACGCCGCTGCAATACCAATTATACTGGTAAAATTAAAATTCATTGCCAATCCAAATTTCAGCGTAATAATTTTTAAATCTAGTATAATAACTCCCATCTCATTTCCGGCCAGTCCACCTATATCAAGTGATAAACTTGTCAAGAAAAAATCTTTTACAACCCCAGCAGGCAATATCCAACCAAAAAGATTTCCCATTACACCGCCAATCGCAGCCCCTATAAATAAGCCTACAAGGATCAGAGATACATTTCTTTTAATCATGCTTATAAACTACACTACCCCCCAGAATGATCAATGCGGGACTGCACATTGCCTTTATGAGGATTGGTTAGCCATCTGAAAATATTCCAACAGATATAGAGCATAACTAAAGGTAGTAGAACAAAGCCCTTAAATATAAGTAGAATAATACCACCTACAATGTAAACGATTAACGATATGGTATTGAATTTGCTTGATCGAAATGAAAGCAATGGTGGTTTAATAAAATGAATGGGGCTTATCATTAATATAGCAAGTCCAGCTACAAGCATGAGTGCAGTTCTAGGGTCTCCGGTATTGCCGTACACATCTTTGCTAAAAAATAAGTAGGCAAACAGCGCAATTGTCGCAACAGGTGTTGTGAGGCCATCTGTATAGGATTTTGGTTTTCCCGGCACTTGATTCAAATTGAATTTTGCTAACCTAATGGTACCAAACATTAAAGGAATAAAACTAATGATCCCGCCCAAAAGTGGTGACAAACCGTTAACATAAAGAGAATAAACTAAAACAGATGGCGCCACACAGAAAGATACTGTATCCGCCATGGAGTCAAATTCAAGTCCGAATTGGGAATCAATTCCCAACATTCTGGCAATTTTCCCATCAAAAAAATCAAAAATAGCAGCAATCAGGATAAAAATTCCGCCTTTCATTGGATCACCATCCAGAATGAGTACAATTGCCAGAAAACCTAGAAACATATTTACCAAAGTAAGGATATTCGGGATAAATCGTTTTTTAACTCTAGTTTTGTTCTGATTTCGATTGTTCATGAATAAATACCTATAATTGTCCTGTTTCCAGTGACATTCTGTCCTAATTCTACTTTCAAAGTTACATGTTTTGGGATAATCAAATCCGTGCGCGATCCAAACCGTATAAAACCAAGCCGGTCACCCAATTCCATTGTCTCTCTGGGTTTCGCATAACATAGAATCCTTCTAGCCACTAAGCCAGCCACCTGTTTCAATTTAATGTCACCAATTTTAGAAGTGATCAATATTTCAGTCCTTTCATTTTCATCGGATGCTTTATGATTAAAAGCGGCCAGAAATTTACCATGATGGTGCTTTACATTCGAAAATTGACCATTAATAGGCATGCGATTAATATGGACATTGAATACACTTAAAAATATTGATACAAGCACCGCACTACCAATATTGGGATCATCAACATCTTCAATCTTAATGATTTTACCATCTGCAGGAGCGATAATAATATTCTCATCTGAAGGACATTTTCGATTAGGATCCCGAAAAAATACGAGTAAAAATACTAGAAAAAGTAAGAGAATATAAGAAGGAACCATAGTTGTACTAGCTATCCAGGCATATAGCACCGTTAGAATTGTAATGACGGAAAAGGGTAAAATGAATAAATTTCCTTCTGGAGCGATTTTCATTTGACTCTAATCATTGTCGCCTGTATTTCCCCAGACGCATTTTAACCTTACTTTTTTTCCCATTCCGATATATTTTTAGAGATAGAATATCTCCTGAGCGTAGGTCGTTTTCCAATATCACTTTTCGAATATCACTTGGCATATATACTTTTGTATTATTAACACTGATAATAACATCTCCAGGTTCTAATCCAGCCTTAAATGCAGGACTACTGGTATTCACTTCAACAATGATTACACCATCCTTAAAAGGGATATCAAGGTATTTGGCAATACTTTTTGTAACAGATTGAACAACTAATCCTGTGGAATATCCACGATCAACATGCCCTGTTACCCTCAATTCCTTCGCAATCCGTTTTGCGGCATTGATAGGAATTGCAAACCCAATACCAATAGACCCTTGTGCATAATCCGACCCTGTAAAAATAAATGTATTAATTCCAATGACTTCCCCAATTGCATTTACCAGAGGTCCGCCTGAATTGCCAGGATTGATGGCTGCATCCGTCTGAATCATATCCTGGAATACTTTTCCAGATTTCTGCTGTCCAAAATTCATATGTTTTGCACTTACAATTCCCACACTAGCTGATGGTTTGTTGCTGACAGAGAAAAGTTGAAATGGGTTGCCGATTGCAATAATCCATTCACCGATTATCAGATCATCAGAATCTCCTAGTTCTGCATAAGGAAAATCATTACCATCCAGTTTTAGAAGTGACAAATCGGATGTTTCATCCGACCCAACAACCTGAGCATCATATTCATTGCCACCTGCCAAAATAACAGTAATACGATCAGCACCCTGAATAACATGATAATTAGTCAAAACATATCCGTCAGGACTAATCACAACTCCACTCCCTGATGATTTCATTGGAATAATATCTTGGGGAAACCCAAAACCAAAAAATGGATCGAATAATAATGATGTTACATGTTGCTCTATATTGATACTAGCAACAGCTGGGCCTACTTTCTCAATAGCCCGAGTAATGGCTGTTTCTCTGGATAATGCTATTTCATCCGATAATATTCCAGAGACTAGAAAAAAGTATATGGGTATTATCTTTCTAATCAAAATAATGTACCTTTTCCAAAAAAAGACCCTGTGGAGGTGCTTTTTGAACCTGAGCATTCTTTTTCGGTCTCAACAGTAAGGATTGAAAACCATCTTTTGATAAATTTCCTTTACAGATTTTTACCATTGTGCCCACAAGATAGCGTACCATATGATGCAAAAATCTATTGCCTGTTATCAAAAAATTTACGAAATCTCCCTGCCCTTTCCACTCTGCTTGAAAAATTGTGCAAAGATTATTCTGTTGATCTGACCTCTTTTTACTAAAGGTAGTAAAATCATATTCTCCAATAAGCAATGTAGCCAGTCGGTTCAGTTTTCTTAAATCCGGAACATCCAAGCACCAGGCTTGATTGCGATAGAAGATTGAGTCTCCTATGTAACATTGATAACGATAACACCTTTTAATTGCATCAAATCTGGCATGAAAATTATTTGGTACTTTTACTATGGACATAATACGGCAATCCTGGGATAAGTGTGCATTGAGCGCATCTCTTAATTCTTCATCTCTAAGTCTGGTCACAAGGTCAAAATGAGCAACCTGACCAATTGAGTGTACACCGGTATCTGTACGTCCAGAGCCATGAACAGGAATCCTTTGACTGGATTTGATAATATTCTGCAAAGCTCGTTCAACCTCACCTTGTACTGTCCTTGCATTTTCTTGTTTTTGCCACCCAAAGAATAATGTACCGTCGTATTGAATAGTCAACTTAAACCGGGACATAAAGATGAATTACCATAAGTAAAACAATTATCCCAGCGATAATCAATACGTCTGACCAGTGGAAAGCAGTAAATGGATAAACACTCCTCGGTAACATAGTCCCATACCCACGCATGAGAACAATGGCTGTAAGATTGTCAGCCCTATTTAAATTGAGAATTATAAAGTCAGGTATAAATATGGCGATGGATTTTAATCGTTCGAAAAAATCTTGTTCAATGTGAAAACCAAGTGCTTTTTGTGTTTGTTCTACTCTTTTCCATTCTTCTTGAAAACTAGGGAAAAATCGAATTGTAATATCAAAATATAAAAATAGGTCTTCCACCCACTTCCATTGTCTATTCAACAAATACCAAATGCTTCTCAAGGCAATATAGATATCATCTGATTTGGCTAGAATCATGTATGCTGTCATTACACATATCAGCACCATCAACCGGATTGTTGCCAGGCTGACATCTAAAATAATTTCTGACATCGGTCTATATGTCAGGAAAAAAGATATGCAAAAAAAAAGGATACCACTTAATGGAAAATACTTGATAAACGGCATAATCCGATTCTTCCACTCCTGCCAATCTTTGTGAATGGAAAAAATGATAAGAATACTGAAAATGACATGAATAAAAACAAGAATCAATGTCTGTGAAAGCAGAGTTGACATTGAAAAACTAAGAAATAAAATCAGACGTACTATCGGATTCATTTGAGAACAATAAAATTTATATTCATATTAAACCCTAAATATCCATTCTGATGTAATACGGGATTAAAATTAATTGATTGAATTCGTTGCAACCGTACCAAGTATAGCGCATCTATGGCAGAAACAATATGATTTAGGACTATAGCACCAATAAGAAATTCACCGGTTTTGGCTAGACCATCACTATTGATACGCATATTTTCAAATTTTTTTCGATTTGAATCTGTATCCCAAGCCCAATCATAACCAGCTCCAGTGTTATAGATATCTCCGGGCTCCCGAAAACGTAAATGTTCTTCATTGAATAAAGTAATATTTTGATAATTACCTACATCTACCCAATACTGATGTGTTTTACCTTTAGGACTTATTCCGGCATGCTCAGAAGCAAATGATACATAATTTGAACGTTCATAGCGAGAAAATGTATTGGCTAAAATACAACTTGTCCATAGAAATAGTTCAGATAGTCTAAAAACACGGGCTCTAAGATACTTGCCTTGCGCGCTTTCACCCCAGCCAGGTATCAATGCTGATTTAGCCATGGGATGCAGCTTAAAGCTTTGTCCATAAAGCAAAGCGGTATTCAATAATAGGATCAGAATAGTTTTTTGATACATTTTAAAGGCCCAATAATCAGGAAAATTACAAAGCATAGAGTTGCAAATACATCGCCATATTGACTATAAAAACTACCAGGATTATAAAGTGGAATGGTCTCTTTAAATACAGCTTCTACTCCCAGAGGAATCTTTCTTTGCACTTTCCCAGTAGGTAATATAACGCCCGAGATTCCCGTATTACCTGCTCTTACAACAGGAATCCTATTCTCTATAGCTCGTAACCTCGCTAACTCAAAATGCTGGTAAGGACCAGCAGATTGTCCCAGCCAGCCGTCATTGGCTTGGATCATGAGGACTTCAGCTCCATTTCGAACAAATCGTCGGGCGATTCGCGGTAAGCTAGATTCATAGCAGATTAAATCTGAAAATTGAACTTTATTCCATATAAATACCTTATAATTATCACCACCCTTAAAAACACCGCGATCAACATTTAAATTCAATTTTTCCAAAGGATGAAACAAGTTTGGAAATAAATCATATTCTGCAAATGGCACGAGATGAATTTTCTCATACATTTCATACTCCCTTGAAGGTCTTAAATACATAGCACTATTAAAATATACCTTATTTCCACTAGTGTCAATAATTCTATCTACAGTTCCCACAAGAATCGGAATACCAGATGCATCAACTTTTCTTTGCAATTGGGATCGGACACGGTTATTTAATCTCAAATATGTTGGAAGTGCCGTTTCAGGAAATAAAATAAAATCAGGCTGCAGAGAAATGGCAATCTCATATAGTGAATCCATAAACATCAACGTCTCCTGTCGATTGGAATAATCCCATTTTTCATTGGGATCTACATTAGGCTGGATAACTGCTATATCAATAGAATCTGATTTAGGATCAAATAATTGCATCCTACCCCATCCGGAAACAAATAACCCTATAAAAATAATTGCAATGATAAGAGAGAACTTCTTTATGTTGATACTGGTCTGAACAAAATGATAAAGTATTACATTAATAGATATAATCCATAATGTTAATCCATATGTGCCTACAATATCTATATTTTGCAATAAAGGTAAATAATCTGTCTGGGTCAAAGCCAAATTGCCCCATGCGTATCCCAATGGTCCAAAACTTCGGACCCATTCAAGGCACACTATAAGAAATGGTAGCATCAAATAGAGATTAACATCCTTACGGAAAACACCTATAATCGCCCCGGCAATCCCCCAGAATAATGCCAGATAAGCAACTGCACTTATTAGAGAGATAAAAACCACGCTGAAATCAGCACCTGAGTTAACTCCCATCCAATAATTTGATATCAAATTATAAATCAAACCAAAAAGATATCCTGATTTAAAATTATCACTAGAACTATGGTTAAACCAGGTATGGATCAGAGGAATAAAGCCAATGTAAACCAAAAAACCCAAGTGCCATGGTTGATAAGCAAGACCTATACATAAACCTGATACAATCGCCAACTGCCACGTAGGCCTTGTCAAAATGTAATTCATTTGGTTCGAATTCGATCTAAAAATTGTTGTAGAACAATTGCTGCAGCCCGTTGATCGATTATTTCTTTATTATGGCCAGTTTTAATATTTTCCATAAATAATGACTTTTTAGCAGCTATAGAGGATAACCTTTCATCTTCCAAGAAAATAGGAAGGCAAAGTGTGGAAAGGGATTGGATAAAATCTTTTACCTTTACCGTTTGATTGGTATCTTGTCCTTTCATCCCTATTGGGAATCCAACCACAATTGATTCCACATCGTTTTCAGAAATTATCTCTTTTAATTTGGATATAAGCAATCCAGAATTTTTATTCTGAATTGTTTTAAATGGTGATGCGATTAGTTTTGTTGTATCAGAAAGGGCTAATCCTACTCGGACATCACCATAGTCAACTCCGAGAATTCTGCCCATAATAATTAGATGGGTTTACGTAGATGTTTTTTTAAGATTTTTCCAGGCTTAAAACGGGTTTTTTTATGAGCAGGTACGTAGATTTCCTCATTTGTTCGTGGATTTCTCGCCCGAGGTTTTGCTTTAGTAGGCTTGGATTCAAATACTCCAAAATTCCTGATTTCAATGCGAACATAAGGATTATCTTCAATCAAATATTCACGTAGCACTGTAAAAAATTCATCAACTAGTTTAACAGATGAACGTACACTGATCCCTTTTCGATTCGCAATCTCAGTAGCAATATCACGTTTTGTATATGTTTTAATTTCCATTAACGACCTGCCCTTTCTACATAGTCTATATTTTTTAAATTCGATATCTTCTTCATCAATCTGTTAAGCTGACGATTATTATTTACCTGAACAATTAGATTTGCCGAACTTAAGGAGTCATTGACTTTTATATCCACACTGGCAATATTAACATTTTGGTTGGAAATACATTCTGAAATATCCTTAAGCCAGCCTTTGTAATCTTGTCCCATAATTCGCAATCGGACATTAAAATAATCTGAACGCTTCACATTCCAGTTCACAGGAATCAAACGGTCGGTTTCATTAACAAGTAATGGCAGACTTTTGCATGATGAGATGTGGACGGTCACCCCACGACCTCGGGTGATAAAACCCATTAGGTCATCTCCAGGAATTGGGTTACAGCATTTCCCAAAATTAACCATAAGATTATCTATCCCATCCAACACAATTCCAGCAGGTGCTGATCTGGAAAATTTTAAAAATCGTGATGATTCATCATCATCCAGTTTATCATTCTCAATTGGTTTTTGAGGGCGTAACTTCCTCAGCATATCTCGAATGGTAATATTTCCTGTCCCAATTTCTTTTAATAATGTATCACTATTTGAATACCCGAAACGCTCAAAACTTCCCTTGAATTCCTTTACATCCTTTGTCATTTTTAATCTTCTCAATGTTTTTTCAAGCAATTCAACTCCTATTTTGATGCTCTCCTTATCTCTAAGTTTTTTCAAATATTTGCTGACTTGGTTGCGTGCTTTACTGGTCACGATATATTTTTGCCATCCATAACTAGGCATTTGTTTCTTGCCAGTAATAATTTCAACCATATCTCCATTTTTTAATTTTGTATTCAGGGGAACAGTTGAATGATTAACTTTTGCCCCCATGCAATGCATACCAACCTGCGTATGGACCTGAAAAGCAAAATCTACAGGAGTAGCTCCAACCGGTAATTGAATTAAATCCCCTGCAGGTGTAAAAACAAAAATCTCTTCACTAAACAAATCAATTTTAAGCAAATCCATGAATTCTTTTGGATCGGCTGATTCGTTTTGAAGTATTTCCAAGAGTTCACGAAGCCATTTAACATTTTTATCTATTTCAGCGGATTTCCCACCCTTGTAGACCCAATGAGCCGCAACACCAATTTCTGCAGTCTCTTCCATTTCAACTGTTCTGATCTGGATTTCCATCATTCTACCATCGGGACCAACAACCGTCGTATGCACAGACTGATAACCGTTGGATTTTGGCATTGCAATGAAATCCTTAAATCTTTCCTGAATGGGATTGTAAAGACTGTGGACAATCCCCAATGCCAGGTAACAATGCTCCACCTTTTCCACTACAATCCGAAGTGCGTACAAATCATATATTTCTTCAAATTCCTTATTTCGTGATACCATTTTACCATAGATGGACGCCAAAGATTTTGGTCTACCGTATATTTTTGGTTTAATATCATACTTATTCAATTCACTCTGTATAGGTTTTAGTATGCTTTGAATGAATTTTTTCCTTTGCCTATTCGTTGTTTTCACTTTTGCGTTTATTTCTTTATAAATAGTTGGATTTATAGTTTTAAGAACAAGATCATCCAATTTAGACTTTACTGAAGACATACCTAGGCGATGAGCTAAAGGAGCATATATTTCCCTGGTTTCAACTGCGACTCTATGCTGTTTAATCTGTGACATATGCCCAATGGTTTCCATATTATGTAGCCGGTCTGCAAATTTGATAATAATAACCCGCAGATCTTTGGCCACGGATAATAACATCTTCATAAAGTTTCCAACTTGCTTCTCTTTTCTAGATGAAAACTCGATTCCGCTGATTTTTGAAACACCATCCACAAGATCCGCAACATCATTGCCAAAATCATCTTTTAATTCATCCAACGTGGCATCTGTGTCTTCAACAGTATCATGCAGCAAACCTGCAATGATAGTTGTCAGGTCCATTTGCCAATCAGCCAAGGTGCTCGCAACAGCTATACAGTGATTAAAAAAAGGCTCACCAGATTGGCGTTTTTGCCCTTTGTGGTAATTCAAGCCAAATTCATAAGCCTTCCATAATTTTAGTTTAACTTCATCATTGTCCATCTCTTTAGAAATGGAAACGGCACCATATAACTTCTCAAAGGGTCTGGGATATTCCCCAAATAATTGCGGGGCAAGTACTGTTAGAGGATTGTTCATTAAAATGGTGTTTGCGAAGGGGATAAATTTTCAAAGCGGGCAAATCTATTTAAAAATGTGGCCTGTATCGCGCCTGTAGGTCCATTTCTTTGTTTTGCCACAATAATTTCAGCTTTACCTTCATCTTCGTCTTCCTGGCTATAAACCCAGGGTCTATAAAGGAAGATTACTACATCAGCATCCTGTTCTATGGCACCACTTTCCCGTAAATCAGATAACTGCGGTTTGCGGTCTGCTCTTTGTTCTACGGCTCGAGAAAGTTGCGAAAGTGCAACTACAGGGATATTTAGTTCTTTTGCAAGTGCCTTTAAAGACCTAGAAATTACAGATATCTCCTGTTGTCTGCTTTCTACCCCTTTAGGCCCCTGCATTAATTGCAGATAATCCACTACAATCATTCCAATATCCTTTTCTGATTTCAGTCGTCTTGCTTTTGCACGAAGCTCTAGAACAGTTAAGGCTGGAGTATCATCTAGGTGGATAGGTGCTTCTGCAAGAGTTCCCACAGATAAGCTTAAGTTCTTCCAGTGGGTTTTAGGCAGATTCCCAGTCCTGACCAAATGACTGTCTACCCGAGCTTCTGAGCAAAGCAGTCTCATGGCCAATTGATGATTTGCCATCTCTAAGCTGAACATGCCGGCACCAATACCAGCTTCTACTGCAGAATTTCTTAATAATGAGAGTGCAAGTGCTGTTTTACCCATTCCAGGCCTACCGGCGATAATGATTAAATCACCATCTTGAAAGCCAGATGTTTTTTCATCTAAATCTAATAATCCGGATGGAACACCAATGACAGATCCTTTTTTAGTGCTGATCTTATCTAATTGTTCGAATGCATCCAATAAAATAGGTTGAATATGCTGAAAGCCTCCTTTTAAACGACTTTGAGTAATACTAAAAATGGATTTTTCAACAGTATCTAAAATATCTCCTATTTCCTGACTATCATCGTAGGCTTCTTTGGCAATATCGTGAGAGAGACCTATAAGGCGACGCAAAAGAGCTTTTTCCAAAACAATCTTTGAATAACGTTCTATGTGGGCGGTCGTGGGAACCGATTCAACCAAGCCTGTTACATAATAGGTTCCACCAACTGCATCCAATTCCTTTTTCTTTTTTAAAGCATCAATAACTGAAATTGTATCTATGGAAACTCCCTTATCAAAAAGCACGACCATTATGGAAAAAATTTTGCTGTGAGCATCCTTGTAAAAATGTTGGGGGTTAAGCCACTGTATTGTTTTACTTACAGCATCTTTAGAAGCCAGCATAGAGCCCAATACAGCTTGTTCTGCTTCTTCAGATTGTGGTTGTATATTTAAGATCTGGGATGCAGGTTCGGGCATAGCTAAGAATTACTAATAATATATTTTTGGATCCATTGAAAATCTTCCCAAGCTGCCTGTTTTAATCCAGGATTGCGCAGCAATGCAGCTGGATGGTAGGTCACTCGCAATGGTGTTCCTGAATAATCGTGGATTTTACCCCGCATATCTTTTAAAGGTATATCTAATTTTAATAGAGTTTTTGCTGCAACACGGCCCAGAGCAACAATTAAACGCGGATTGATAAGCCTAATCTGAGTTTTAAGGTATGGCTCACATTTTTCCACTTCTGATGGCAATGGATCCCTATTATTAGGAGGGCGGCATTTTATGACATTTGCAATAAATACATCTTTATTTCTATTTCGGTCGATCGCATTTAATATCTTATCCAATAATTTTCCAGCACGACCGACAAAAGGTTCACCTTGGATGTCTTCCTGTTCGCCAGGCGCTTCGCCAATCAACAACAGGCTTGCATTTGGATCACCAACACCAAAAACAAATTCCTTGCGCGATTTCCCCAAAGAACATTTC
>CAJWLO010000038.1 GCA_913043235.1 uncultured Fidelibacterota bacterium | reverse complement strand
GTATCCGTATGCTCGAACATATTATCCTTAGCTTTAGAATAATCATCCCATCGATTTACCGATTCTAAATCCATGGGGCTCAGTTTCCATCCCTTGGTAGGATCTTCCGCCCGGCTTTTAAAACGTTTTATTTGTTCTTCTGCGCTTACTGAGAACCAATATTTGATCAGTTGTATCCCTGAGCTGATTATCATTCGTTCAAATTCCGGGCAGGTCTGTAAAAAATTAATATATTCTTTATCAGTGCAAAACCCCATTACACGTTCTACACCGGCTCGATTATACCAGCTCCGATCAAAGATAACAATTTCACCGCTAGCAGGAAGATGAGGCACATAGCGCTGGAAATACCACTGGGTCTTCTCACGTTCTGTTGGTGCGGCCAGAGCCACAACCTTACAGTACCTGGGATTTAAATTTTCTATGATACGCTTAATAGTACCTCCTTTGCCTGCTGCGTCTCTACCCTCAAAAATAATCGCTATCTTTTTTCCACGATCGATAATCCAATCCTGAAGCTGTACCAGTTCGATTTGAAGTTCATTAAGTTTCTTTTCGTATTTTTTATTGAATTCTTTTTTATCACTCATACGTTATTATCTCTTTAATATTGCTTTCTGCCATTTAGATTCCTTGGATTGTAACAACGATATCTTTAAGTATGCAAGGTAAAGGGTGTTCATAAAATCTGCCGATATTACCAATTAATTATTGGATATAGTGGCTCTGGTTATAGTAGTGAGCATAAAAATATTATTAGAAGGATATCTATTTGATGCATGATTAGGTTATAATTCTGGTAATAAAGCGGCACCGAATACACCGGCAGAATCGCCCAACTGATTAGGTAAAATTGGTGTATCTGAAAAGTCACTGAATATATTATTCTTTACTATGTTGCTACCATCTTTATAGAGAAATGGTATATTGGAAACACCTCCTCCAAGGACAATGGCATCAGGATCTATAATATTAATTACAGTTGCCAAGGCACGACCAAAATTATCCAGAAATTCTGTTTTCCATTTTTGATATCGATGATCTGGTTGAGAATCAAACGTCGATATAATTTGATCCAAGGTTTGCTTTTTACCACCCAATTCAGTCCAGCGCATTTCCAACGCAGTTCCACTAATATATTTTTCTACACAGCCCTGTCGACCGCAGTAGCAGTCGAGTCCATTTGGATACAAGGTAATATGACCCCATTCCCCAGCAATAAATAATCGTCCCCGGTGGATTAGCTGGTTGAAAACAATTCCACCGCCTACTCCGGAACCCATGATAACGCCGAATACCATATTATAACCTTTTGCCGCTCCCATGGTAGCTTCAGCTAGAGCAAAGCAATTGGCATCATTTTCCATCTCTATAGGACAGCCGAGAGCTAATTCAAGATCATCTTTCAGATGTTTTCCATTAAGGCATATTGTGTTGCTGTTTTTCAGCACTCCTTTAACTGGTTCAATGGCACCAGGTGTACAGATACCGATACTTACAGCCTTGTCAGATCTGGATTCAATATCTTTAATCAGTTTGACAATAAGTGCTAGGATCGCTTCATATCCATTTTCCTGTTTAGTTGGAACCCGAGTACGTTCTATAATTTGGTTTTTCTTATCTAGGAGGATTCCTTCAATTTTGGTGCCGCCCAGGTCAATGCCTATCTTATTCATTGTTTTTATAGTCAATTATCATTTGATATAAAATGGAACTATTATTTATTATTTAAGATCAATGTGTTCTGGTAAAGTGATTCGCCTTCCAGAATATAAATTGTTTGCCGTGCAGGGATATCTTTGAATGATTGTTTGGTACCACTAGGCCATTCGACATCAATCTGATCGATCGACTCCGCTTCATTAAGACCAAAATAAAGTTCTCTGGCATTACTAGAAAAATACCCTTGGCCTGATGAGAGAGCCTGTTTTTGAATTTTATCATTAGTTTGAATAGTGACAATAGTGCCAAACCCGTCCCGGTTAGATTCTATACCTTCCAGTCGAACTTTCAACCAGCTATTTTTTGTTTCAGTCTCATTATGGAATAGGATACCTTTTCCTTGGTTGATATCGAAAACAATTTTTCCTTTTCCGTCTTCCACTTGCTGGCCATTTACTGTAATATATATATCCACTCGGCCGTCGTCATCATAATCAGCGAACAGGGCACCACGATGGATTCGCTTTCCAGTGGAAAGTGTTCCAGAAGATTCAGATATATCAGTAAAATGTCCCTTACCGTCATTTTCGAATAAAAGGTTTGATTGGCGATTATCACCGCTGACTGAATTTAAATGTCCATTGGCGAAAAAGAGATCTAGATCCCCATCATTGTCCAGATCAAAGAGGCCTGGACTCCAGCTTATTTTAGGCCAGGAGAGTTTGTGCAACATCGGAGAGTCGAAATCGTGTACAAAGACAGCATTACGCAAGGTGCCGTCATTACTGCTCTTATTATCAATAAGAAATGCTAGGATATTCACTTCTGCTGCATAATTGGTATAGACCAGGTCGGTCAATCCATCCCTGTTCATATCACCAATAGCAATACCCATACTACCATCGGTGGTACTGAGACCGCTTGGTCCGGAAAATGGCTTGAAAGTACCGTCCCCTTGATTCAGGTAAAACCCATTTGCATCTGTATCATTTGCTACAAATATATCAGGAAATCCATCTTCATTGAAATCATGGAAAACAGCCTGCATAGATTTTCTGGATGCATCACTTAAAACACTGATTGTCGCAGTTACATCCGTGAAAGAACCATCTCCATTATTCTTATAAAGAGTATTTGGAAGGCCGCCAAAATCCATAGGGAACCTTAAACTGGTGTAATTTGGTCTACGGGAAAAATCAACATACCCCGATACATAGAGATCCAAGTTTCCATCCAGATTATAATCTCCCCAAGTTGAACCACCATACCACCAATCCTTTATACCTTCTGGGAATGCATTTGCGCTTACATCAGTAAATGTCCTATCACCATTATTTTTTAGTAATTTGAAATTTCCATAATTGGTAATAAATAGGTCCGGATACCCATCGTTGTTATAGTCGGCAACAGACACAGCCATTCCTTCACCATCATCCTCAGCACCTGAATTATAGATCTTGAGAAACCTGCCATTGCCTTCGTTTTCATAGAGAGTATTGGTTATATTATCATCACCTTGACAATTTACAAGGTACAGATCCCAGTCACCATCTCGATCATAATCAAGCCAGGCACCACCTGAACCATTCATTTTAATTAAATGGATATTGGCAAACTCATCCATGGTCAACAGCCTGCCGTTGGATTTCCAGAATTCCCCTTCTTCATCGAAAACAAGACTTAATTCCTCATTTGTAGCTGTACCTACGACAGTTGGGCCGATTTCACACCATCGAGGTCTAGGGGCAAAGTGTAAAAAATCAATACCTGAATTATTGCTTTTATCCTTAAGGTATATTGAAGATATTGGTTGGCTTTTAAGATGAGAAAAAAAAGTGAATAGAATTACTAATAAGACTAGTCCTTTTTGAGTTAAGGAAAATATTTTAATTTTCATCTTAATAAATCTATATGCTCATATGCGGGAAATTATCGATAATAATTATTTAAAGAATAATATCAAAATTTAGGTTTAAGGTAATAATCATAGTTACATCTTGTATATTCAAACTAGTAGAATTACACTGGTATTCATAGACTTGGGTTCAAATTGATAAAAATTATTCCAATATTATTTACATTATTTTTTATAAATACCGGTTGTAATCATGGTAAAATGATAGATAAAGGGACTTACAAGCAAATGGTGTCTTATCACAACCTGGGCCTTGCATATATGGAAGAAGAAAGATACTCTGATGCAGCTAATCAATTTATCATGCTGGTTGAACTTGCTCCCAAAGAGCCTCTGGGTTATGCTAACCTTGGATTAACCTATATGCGCATGAGTGGAAAACTTGACAAATCTGAAGAATGGCTTCAGAAGGCTTTGAAACTTATGCCGGATGATCCTGATATTCGTCTTCTTATGGCCAAAGTATATGAATTAACTAATAGAGAATCCCAGGCCGTTACTACACTTGAAAATACGCTCAAGAAACATCCTGATCACATTCGTACACTCTATCAGCTTGCATTATATTATACCAATGTGAAGGATATACAGGCTCGGGATAGGGCAGTAAGCTGTTTAGTTCACGTGGTGAATGCCCTACCTTCGAATGTTGCAGCCAGTCTGCGGCTGATTGAATTATTGTTACAAAGTGATGAATCTGATGATGCACTGCAGCAAATGGAAATAATTCAACAGACGTTGCCTAGACTTCCGGATGGTTCCCCGGAATTATTCCAAAAAACCCTTGGACTGATACGCAATGGAGATGTCAAACAAGCATATACGTCTGTTATTATGTTACACAATATGATGAAACCCACATCCATTTATCAGGCTGCAATTAAACAATTAAGAGGAACAAATGGTCCCGTGGCTGGAGCACCTATCTATCGCTTCCTTAATACACATTTCCCTGCCCGAGATAAAACAGCTCAGATTCCAGGTACACTCACATACAAGAATGTTACACAATCAAGTGGAATAAATATTTTTTCTGTGAATGAATCTCATGATTTAGATATCGGATATTCACCGTTAATAATGGCTGTAGGCGATTATGATTCAGATGGTGACCATGATCTGTTTGTATCTAATTGGTCTGTAGATGAAAATACCAGTCGTCAATATTTATTCAGCAATAGTCAGGGATTTTTTTCCGATAAGGCAGATAATATAGGAATTAACCATCCATCTAGGGACCTTTCAGCATTATTTGCAGATTATGATAATGATGGTTATCTTGATTTATTGGTGACCAATTCAAAGGAAAATAGGCTATACCAAAATTCAGGAAAAGATACATTACTTCTGGTAATGCCTGATGGAATTAGCAGCGATGAAAACAGTTTGGCAGCGGTGTTTGTCGATTTGGATTTGGAGGGTGATTTGGATTTATTCCTTGCCACAGATTCTAAGAACCATTTATATCGCAACAATTCGGATGGTACTTTTATTGAAACAACGAAAGATGCAGGTATTAGCGAAACCAGTGTTCCTAGCAGAGATGTTGTATACGGGGATTTTGATGATGATGGTGATGTAGATCTATTTGTATTGAATCAAGATGGGGACAATAGATATTATGATAATTTACGCCAAGGTTACTTTCGAGATATTATACAAAATACAGGATTGTTAACCAGCAGTACGCCTGGTGCTGTTGCTGTAGGGGATTATAATAATGATGGTTCTTTAGATTTCTTCATAACTGATCTAGCAGGTAATGATCATGTCTTATACTATAATCTTGGTGATGGAACTTTTGAATTAGATTCCTTATGGAAAGTTGTCATCAAAGGTATCCGAAAAATTTATGGATCTGATGTGGCCTTTTTTGATGCTGACAATGACGGGTTTTTAGATATGTTGATTGCGGGCAGTACGGATGATGAATTGGGGATAGAAACAGGTCTAAGGTTATTATATAATAATGGTTCTGGATCTTTTCTGGACGCCTCATATTTGATTCCCAATAACTTGGGTTCTATCTATCAGGTGGAAGTCGCTGATTATGACAACGATGGTGATATAGATATTTTTGCGGCTACCAGCCGCGGTCAAATTCAATTGCTTCGCAATGATGGCGGTAATATAAATAATTTTTTAAATATTCGCTTAGCTGGTTTGCGTACAGGCAGCAGTAAAAATAATTATTTTGGTATTGGGGCTAAGGTGGAAGTGAAGGCAGGAGATTTATACCAAGTACGTTACATGGATCAACCCACTGCACATTTTGGTTTGGGCAATCGGGATGGGGCTGATGTTGTGAGGGTGTTGTGGAGCAATGGTGTTCCGCAGAACCGTTTTAAACCAGAACGAAACCAGACTATAGTGGAAACCCAGTTTTTGAAAGGATCCTGTCCCTATCTATTTGGCTGGAATGGATCCAAATATGAATTTATCACAGACGTACTTTGGCCTAGCGCACTTGGCATGCCTCTGGGGATCATGGCGGGTGAACCATTGTATGCATTTCCCAATTCAACCGACGAATATATTCGGGTGGCCGGGAATAGTTTGGAAATAAAAGATGAAGCATATTTATTGCAATTCACTACAGAATTATGGGAAACACCATATCTGGATAAAATAGAATTAATTGTTGTAGATCATCCGGAGAGTGTGAATGTATTTATTGATGAAACGTTTATTCCACCGCCATTTCCGCCGTTTCGTTTTTACAATTTTACACAAAAGCAATTACCTGTTTCGGCGGTAGATGGACAAGGTATTGATGTATTGGAAAAGATAATTAACCAGGATAAAGAATACATTTCTAATCTGGTCCCAGATATGTATCAAGGAGTGACCGAATTTCACGATCTAATCCTGAATTTTGATGATTTAAGTGATTCCGATTCGATTTTTCTATTTCTCCAAGGATGGTTGTTTCCGACTGATGCCAGTATCAATGTGAATATTTCACAGTCAAATAAATTTCGATCAATATTCCCATTCCTACAGGTTCCGGATAAAGATGGTAATTGGATTACGGTGGTAGAGAACATAGGTTTTCCAAAGGGAAAGAATAAAACCATGGTCATAGACATGACGGATAAATTTATTACAACTGATTATAATCTCAGGATACGTACCAATATGCAGATTTACTGGGATCATATATTTATATCGAATAATGTTTCAGGAAATTCAATACGTCCTATCTCTTTAAAGCCAGTATCGGCGGATCTACACTATCGTGGTTTTTCTAAAATAAACCGCAGGAATTTCAGTAGCCCCCACATCCCAGATTATTATTCTGTAACTAAGGGACAGAAGTGGCGCGACCTGACTGGTGTTTATACCAAATATGGTAATATATTGCCCCTTTTACTGGAATCAGATAGTAAATATGTTATTATGAATGCGGGCGATGAAATAACACTTCAGTTTGATGCGTCTGCATTGCCGCAGGTACAATCTGGCTGGAGTAGGGATTTTTTATTTTACAATGATGGTTGGTTGAAAGACGGCGATCTTAACACCGCCCGCGGCCAGACAGTGACACCGTTGCCGTTTCATGGTATGATATCTTATCCAGTCGGAGCGGAAGAGGATGGTTATCCTGATGATGAAGATCATGTCACCTATAGAACCCAATATAATACCAGGGTTATTACTAATGAATCTTTTAAACAATCACTTCGTAAACCAACCAGATAAAGGAATGAGTTCTAAATATATACTCGCTCTGGATCAAGGTACCACAAGTTCCAGAGCAATCCTGTTTGACCAGACAGGTGGGATAAAAGCATTAGCACAAAAAGAATTTCAGCAGATTTTCCCCCAAGCTGGCTGGGTTGAACATGATCCATTTGAAATATGGACATCACAATTTCAAGTGGCAAGTGAAGCTCTTGATAATGTTGATAATAGGGATGTTTCTGCAATCGGTATTACAAACCAGCGGGAAACAACCATCGTATGGGATAGAGCGACTGGGAAGCCTATTTATAATGCCATAGTTTGGCAGGACAGGCGTACTGCCAATTTAACGGATAGACTTAAAAAAGAGGGTATGGAACCATTTTTCCAGTTAAAGACCGGGTTGGTGCTAGACCCCTATTTCTCGGGAACAAAAGTCAATTGGATTCTTGCAAATGTAGAAGGAGCTCGAGAGAAGGCAGAACAAGGTGAACTGGCTTTTGGTACTGTCGATTCTTGGCTAATATGGAACCTTACAGATGGAAACCATCACATCACAGATGTTACAAATGCATCCAGAACTTTATTGTATAATATTCATACACTGGATTGGGATGATGAACTATTGGGTGTTTTTAACATCCCAAGATCAGTCCTGCCTGCAGTACATCCCTGCAGTTCAGTATATGGATCAACTGTACGCAACTTATTTGGTCTTGAAATACCAATTGGCGGAATTGCTGGTGATCAGCAGGCTGCTCTATTTGGGCAGAACTGTATTGAACCAGGTATGGTTAAGAATACATATGGTACTGGATGTTTCATGCTTATGAATACTGGAGAAGATCTGGTGAAATCCAACCATAATCTTCTTACTACCATTGCCTGGCAGTTGGAGGGCAAAGTAGAATATGCATTGGAGGGAAGTGTATTTATTGGTGGAGCAATTGTTCAGTGGTTGCGTGATGGTTTGGGAGTTATAAATTCTTCCGAAGAAATAGAAAAAATAGCTTTAACAGTAGATAAAACCGAAAATGTGTACCTTGTGCCTGCCTTCTCTGGATTGGGTGCACCGCACTGGGACCCTCACGCTCAAGGTATAATTACAGGTATAACCCGTGGTACGACTCGTGGGCACATAGCCCGTGCAGCACTTGAAGCTATTGCCTATCAAAGTTTTGATTTGTTAAAAGCCATGGAAGCTGACTCCGGAATCCAGTTGAAACAATTACGTGCGGATGGCGGTGCAGCAGTAAATAATCTTTTAATGCAGTTCCAGGCTGATTTATCGAGAGTGCCAGTAATTAGACCAAAAATAACAGAAACAACCGCTCTGGGTGTTGCATATCTTGCCGGCTTGGCAGTTGGTTTTTGGAAAAATCAGGATGAGATATCTGGGCATTGGGGATCAGAAAGAAAATTTGAACCCAGAATGTCTGAAAATGAAGTAAAAATACTGCACAAAGGATGGCTGAAGGCAGTGGAAAAATCAAAATCAGAATATTAATCTATCACTAGAATAATATAGTAATGGAATAATGAAAAATCTACAATCCACTAATCTTATAAATAGTTCTGTTAATGTGCAATAAATTGATTAAAGGTGGTTGAATAAGTGTTGTTAAGATTTATCACTGTGGAATTGTTTGTTTAGGCCCCATTTTATTCTATTAATTCATCATATCAACAACAATACCTGTATCCATAGCTGGATCGGATAGCGATACAGGTCAGTGTCTATATGAGAGCTTCCATTAAGCCCAAAGAAGGGATTTTATTGTGTAGCATCGTTTTGGTGAGCCCTTTTTTACAGATCCGCATTCGCTAATTTGATAAACTTTTGGTTGGGTATAGCTGAAAGAGAAAAACAATTTCTTATTATATTAATTCAATCATGCTGAATGAATAAAAGATAATGAGTTATTTATGATGCATTAGTTTCCACATTATAACGTGTGGCACGATGATTATGCCCTCTTAAAACAAGTTGGACGTTTATATGTTGATTGCCATCAATGATCTTGTCATTACCTGAGTATAGCTGAACCAAGATCGATTTTCTTGGTTTATCAGAAACATTGGGCATTGATCCGTGAATAGAACAGCAGTGAAAAAAAGTAATATCACCTAATTTAGCAATAATAGGATCCGCTTCATCTAAATGATATTTGTCATGAATTTCAGGATTGTGTATATGACCATCAGATTTTTTTAATTTTCCCAGCTTATGAGATCCTGGTACAACACGAATACACCCCATTTCCGCTGTTGAATCAGATAAGTGGACCATTGCAGCGATCATTGAGTTTTTTTCCGTGGGGAAATACGACCAATCTTGATGGAGTGGAAACGCAGCGCCATTTATTGGTGGTTTTAGAAATAATTTTGTGTGGTGCAAAATAATGTCTGGGCCTATCAGTGATTCTGCCAGGTCCAGTAATCGCCTATTTTGAACCATGGTAAGCATAATGGCAGAATAACTTTGAACATTATGTGTGTGAATAACTACAGAATCATTTTTTTCAATATTTTGTGTTAATTCACTTCCCCAGCGAGCATTAATATTTTCACCACTTTCTTCTAGCTGCTTAACAATAAGATCATATCCAAGCACGAGCTCGGAAATAAATTCAGCCGTAAAAACATTCTCCGCAATTGCATAGCCTTTTTTATTGAAATTAGAAGTGAAATTCAAGCTTCGTAAACATCCGGTTTATAATGATATAAATCTACCACCACTATTAGAAACAACAAACCCGACTCCGTTTCCAGGTTATTATCCTGTCTGTAAATTTGCTCCGGAAAATATGTAGGTTGAGGTATTTTTTCAGTTCTAACTCAGCAAGAGATAGTAGTCGCGGCAGTGCTTCTTTCAGTTTGTTAATTTTGGTCATATATTCCACCTTGATTTAATAATTCAAATATAAATATAAATAAAATGGACATTTTTACAGAATATAGATCTGTTAAAGAGAGGATATTATTATGAAAAAAACGGTTATAATCATTCTATCATTATCAATTTGTTTAGTTTCTGGTAAATCCCGGAAGCAAATAGAAAAACTAATGAAATCACTTCAGGATCAATACCAGATTTACACCATCGAAGATTTACATAAATTAAAATCAAAGCTGTCAGTTGCAAATCGTACAAGCACCAACCGAGATATGTCCGATATTGTTGGTGGGTGGTCTATTGATCATACCAATCTTGGTATGTATGTTACTGTTGGGACGGACCAATCGATTACTAATTCGGTAGCACTCATGGGTTTGGATTCAGCAGAAGGAGGTATTGTAGCTGACCATATTAACTATGATACTGAATTGAACTACATGATCGATGCATCTATATTTGAAGAAGATGAAGAAGAAGATTATGATTATGATCCTAACGGTGATAATGATAATGATTATGATAGAAATGCTGATGCCTTAACCTATGCACAGGATTATGTTGATGATAATTCCAGCCAATATAACCAATCAACCTTCGACCTTGTGACGGAGTTTACTCTAACAGTAGATGGCGATAATGTTACAGGAGGTCTCGGTGGAAGTAATCCAGGGAATTGTGAAATAAATTGGCCTGAAGATCCATTTAAAATGGCTGTCTATTCATTTGTTTCCGAATACGTGTTAGAAGAGGGAGGTAGTGTGGGGTGTTTCGTTGATAACGAAAACTTGGATCAAACCTACGGAGAATTTGCATTAGAAATGGAATCAGGATGGACAGGTAATGACGATGACGACGATGATGAGGATGATGATTATTATTCTTATGGTCCACGAATTGCTGCCTATTTAACAGACTTAGATCCTAGCTTAGGCGGACAGGTCTATTTTGATGACACTGATACAGTAGCCACAATCACTTTCCTTGATGTCCCGCTTATTGAAAATTCCAGTGCGTTAAACACATTTCAAATGCAGCTAATTTACGCAACAGATAAAGTGGTTATGAGCTATAAAGACCTTTCCTTATCTGGACAAAATACATTCGATGCGCCTGGTGGATTGGCCATTGGTATTGCAAATGGTGAAGGAAATTATGATGATGTGGATCTTAGTGAATCATCGGGACAGTCCTATTTAAATCCTGTGCAGGGATTCTCAAATTCTAACGAGCTGGATATGGAATATAAAAAGATTACATTCACACCTGATGCTGAATTTTTAGAATATTCTATTATGGTAGAAACCATAACCGATCTTCCTGGGACCTATTCCAATGAGATCACTATAGACGATGACGATTACACATCACAATTGCTTTCTTCAGATTTTATGTTTTATGGTGAAAGTTGGGATCAGATTTTTATAAATAATGATGGGAATATAGGTTTTGAATATGGAGATGAAACTTGCGTTTGCTGGATTTGTGATAATGGTGATGGTGACTGTGCCGCCCAATATTTAGCCGGAGGTGATCATAATGGTGATGGTGAAGATGATGGTCCTGATTTTATGATCATGAATTTTGATTTTTTCAATTTTTTTGCATTTATGTTTGGTGTTCCTCTTGAAGGTGTAGAACATCCTCTATTGGTAAGTATTGATTTAGAAGAAGAAAAGGTTTTGGCACAAGGCCTTACACCTTTTGGTCAAGAACCAGATATTTACTTTGCAAATCCAACAGATTTCGATAGTTATATCACAATCGATACGATTGAATCCACTATTACATTTAGCGGACTAGATCTAATCGATACAACAGGAGAAGTTATGCTTAAACTGGATGGTACAATTGGTCCTGGAATGATTGACCTTATGGCTGATGAAGTAACTGAGATTCCTTTTCCACTCATAATGATGGATGAGGGAAATGAACCAGAGATCCATATGATATTTTATGAAGATTCTACAGGTATCACTGTAGAAATGTTTGAAGATTATTATTATAACGAAGAGATAGTAGATACTTCAGATTTCGAATGGTATGCTACCAGCGATTCAATTTATCTGATTCAAGAAGATAATTACGAAAATATCGAACGGGTTGCGGTTGCCTACGAGTTCAATGGTGATACTCTTATAGTAATCGCAGAAGAACATCCTTGTGATGAATATATTGATTATTACAATTCTACTATGGAAGAATGTATGGAAGGAATCAGTGAAGAATTAACCATGCTGGCTGAGTTGGACGATGTTGTAGAATTTTTTGTCCTTGAGGAGAATATTATGATTCCCATAAGTATGGTATCAATTTCACCTGACGTAGGTACCATGCCTCAACAATTTTCGTTATATCCGGCCTATCCTAACCCTTTCAATCCTATTACAACAATCAGGTTTGATGTGGGGGATGCGACTGTTAATATAACTTCATTACAAATCTATGACATTACAGGCAGGAATGTAGCAACACTGATCAATGAACAAATAGATCCAGGAAACTATGAATTGCAATGGAATGCATCTGACCACCCCAGTGGAGTTTATTTCAGCGAACTTATATCAGGATCAACACGGTTAACTCGAAAAATGGTTTTATTGAAATAAGCATCATCTGACTCATAGTACTATATAATAGTATTATGAAATATGCAGCAAACAGGTAGGTGAAGTTTTTTACCTAAGGTATTATTGTATTCCGGTCACCCTCTAAGAGCTGATACTAAAATCCCGGGAAGTGACAAAAAATTCTCTTTTTCTGCAAAGTATGTCAATTTTTTTGCAGTAGTATGTGCTGTTTTATTGGAAAGGAACCAAGGTGGCTTGGGCGCTAGGTGTAATTCTCCATGCAGCAAAGATCGTGGAAAATTCCTGAAAGGTCCTGTTGCAACTGTTTTTTCAGTTTTATCAAATAAATATGCATTATGAACCACGCCAATGCCCGATTGGATATTATTATAGGTGTGACCTGGATACGCACCCCAGGCACCACCTGCAGCCAAAAATGCCAGGGCGCACCACGTATTCACTCCGATACTGCCATAATGCAGGTCTGCAATGGCTTGATTCAAATCTGTTTTGTAATTCCGGGCTGTTTTAGGATCAATAATAATATTCGCGCCTAGAGTGCCATCGAGCTTTTCATTGGCAAATTGGACTGCTGCCCGGATAAATGATGATGGATTATCTCCCGGAATGGATACAGTCGCAAGTACAGGGCTGAAATATTCATCTTTAAAACAGGGTTCGTCCATCTGACTGTCAGCGCCATAAATAATGGTCCGGTCCACCTTGCTGCCTAGGCATTTTGCATTAGCATGCTTTCTGGCAGCATTTTGGCGGTCTTCTGAACCAGGATAGTACGCAGGGCGATTTTCTGCATTTGTAATTTCATTTTCTACTTTCTGGAGCAATCTCTCTGTCCCTGACCAATTTTCAGGCATAATAAGCACTTGAGTTGCAATACAATTATGCCCGCTGTTTTGAAGTTTTTGGGTTGCAATATGTTCGGCCTGAAATTTAAAATCACCTTCCGACCATGAACCCGGAACCACAATGGTCGGTGATATACCTCCTAATTCGGATGTGATGGGTTTCGTAGTTAAAGGTTGGTTTTTCTCTTTACTTTTTTGCCCTTCTTCACCTGAGCCAAATACGATAATATCATGAGTCTTGGCACTGCCTGTAATATGGATTGCATCCACCATTTCATGATGGGTTAGGTAGGCACCTACGTCACCGCCTCCATAGGCGAACTGTATAAAATCGGATTCAATTAAAGGTGAAAATATCTTTTCAAAAATTGGTCCCAAGTAATCATTAATGGGATTCATTTTAATCATCACCACCTTACCTTCACCGAATAGTTTATAGAATATATCTAACGGAACAATAGAAGATACATTTCCTGCACCTAATATCAATAAAACTTTACCCTGCGGGTTGTTTTTTTTATAAAAACCGGCAACTGTATTTTCAATATTATCAGGCGTAATTCCTTCCTGCATCCAGACATCGATGGAATAATGATTCAAAAGAAGTTTTTCAAGCAAGTTATTGGGATAGACCTGGGCGACTGTCTGGCCATTGTGTCTTGATTTTATTTTCATTTTATGAATCACACTTTTTCCATTCACTAATAATTTAAGCGTGTTTTTCATATATTGAAGCCAGTTAAGGAATGCATAGGGTCCACCTAGCCACTCTTCACCTGCGATGGGTGAATCCGGGTCTAAACCTTTGGCTTTGGTGGCTGTCATTGCCCATTCTTCTGCGTAAAAAGCTGTCAACGAAATGATTTGGTCGATATGCTCTATTTTATCTGGAACTGGAAGTCCTGCCCAGCGGTCTTTACTGGACTGCAGGACTGTCAGGCTATTATCTAATTTTTGTGTATCCAAGTATGTTCTCTCACAGTTTATAGTATTTTTTTGTTAATCATTTAATTAACTAATTCTATAAATCTACCCATCTTACCAGAAACAAAAAACCCTATGTAGCCAGGATTGTTATCACTTCAATAATACCATTTTCTTTGTTTGCCTGAACTCTCCCGCCTGTATCATGTACAGATAGATACCGGCACTAACAGGGAAGTCGGCATCATTCGTAGCGTTCCACCCCACTGATTTGTACCCAGCACTTTCCATATTATTTACCATGTTTTTAACAACACGTCCCATCATGTCGTAAATAGTGATATTTACAATAGCATCTTCCGGAAGGTCATAGCGTATCGTAGTAATAGGATTAAAAGGGTTGGGATAACTGTTATAAATTTTATATGAAATTGGAAGTATTGAAAAGTTAGGGTTTTTTAAAATAATACAACTTTCCTGACAATCATCCATAGAATCAAAAAATGCTTCGCTGTGATCAACACTATCGATGATCCAACCACATCCTGAAATTGATTCACAGTGATTATTAATCCAACCAATACCCAGAACCATATCACATAAACCAAAATCAATGCCTGTTAAATCTATACATCCTTCAGGAACACCACACTGGATTAATTCATTATCTAAATAATAGTCTGAATAGCAACCACCACAATAATTTGAAACACATTCTGTTTCTGGATGGGTATAACAATTACTTGTTGAGCATGGGTCTACAAAACAATCAACAGGATTTAAACAATTA
Organism: uncultured Fidelibacterota bacterium; assembly: GCA_913043235.1. GTDB lineage: Bacteria > Fidelibacterota > Marinisomatia > Marinisomatales > UBA1611 > UBA2134. The sequence goes on along the minus strand of CAJWLO010000038.1, from coordinate 12,245 downwards.
TTCGATATGGAAATACTGGAGATATTAATACCATTGCATTCTGTACACTGAATTGAATCACCTTCAATATCTACATATCTATTTTTAAAAATTTCCAGAATTTCAATATTCTCTAAATAGGTCACCCATGTAAGAAATTCACCATATTCATTCTCAAGAAAATATATAGAACAGCTATCCATACAGAATGAAGCTTCACTCTTTCGTAAAAAACCTGTCTGGGATAACAATTCATTTTCATCAGCATTACAACTCGATTCACAATCTTCCATAGATTCAAATGGAACTAATCCACCGCAGCCTCCCCAAGTGAATTCTAAACATTCGTTTTCTACAAAGTCATAATAATACTTTGGAATAGCAGCTAAGCAAATACCTGCATTTGGAATGAAGTAGCAGGCCTGGTTTTCTTCAAAACTTTGCCGAATTGAGCGGAGTGAATTTATGTAATTATTTAATCCATTAAGTGAGTGACCATATTCAATTGTAACTCTTTTCACTGTATCATTTGTTGCAATTTCAAACCATTCTGACCCGCCATCAGCACAGTCTGGGCACCCGATTATACTATCTAAATTCATAAATAATTCAAAATTGAACTGTGTATTTAGGTCTTGCCAACTGATGGAATCAACAGTATTGTTGATCACAACTGGTAGGTAAATAGGGTCGTTTTCATCCCATCCATATAAAATATAATCTGCATTAGTAGCAGATATGGTTAACTCAGAGAGGCAGTAGCCTAAACACTCTCCGAAAGAAGTACCAGTTTTAAACTCTATAATTTCTTGTCCAAATAGCAGGGTATTGATGATTAAGAGTGACGAAACTTTTTTCATGGTAAACCACCCTAAACTACTGATCATCCTCACAAAAAATAAACCCCACAATTCAGGGCTCTGATGAATAATTTAACATTTATTACATGTTTTGGAGAAAATCTGATAAGAGCAACAGATCAAAAATATCTACTAATGAATCAAAATTAATATCTTCTGAATCCATTGAACCATTATCATTTATTACAAAAGACAACAACATGATAAAGTCAGAGTCATTTATTATACCATCGTCATTAATATCATAAAATGGAATAAAGTTAATACTGAACTTTATTGCAACAGGTCTATGATCTGAGATATTCTGGTCATATTCATTCCAACCACCAACAAGATATTCGTCAATTTTTATTGTTTGTACTTCTGTATTATTTAATCCATTAAACAGCTCATTGGTAATTAAAATATGATCAAGATGGGATGGCCAAGTTGGAAATGACCATTCAGAACTATTACCTTGAGCAATTTGAAGATCTGCAAAGCGGTAATGGGTGGAATCAATTAGAATATCCTGGAATACATTATTTGGTGGTTCTTCGGCGATATTATCATTCAAATCACCCAAAACAATTACATTATTATCCGAAAGATTATTATCAATATATTCTTTAATAAGGTTTATCGCAGTATATCTTCTGTTTTCTTCATCCGATGTATCATCAAAATTAATTATGCCATCTCCACAACATTTAAAATGATTATTGATTATAAAATAATTTTCTCCCATAAAATTGATATCCATTACCATAGGGGAACGAGGAAATGCATTCCAATATGGTGAAGTTGTGTAAATCTCATATATATCATTGATTTCTACTGACCCTGTTTTATAGATATATGCTAAACCAGCAAACCAACTTGATTCATAATAACCCGTAAATGCTGGTAGGGCATCAAGCATTTGATCAAACATGATAGTGTCATCTACTTCTTGTATAGCAAGAATATCTAAATCTAATAGGTTGATAATTTCAGTAACATAATTAATTGTAACTTGATCATTTTTAGGAAACCACTCGATATTCCAGGTTGCTATATCTAGAGAATTATCATCTCCGAAAGATAAATCTTCCAAATCTTGGGCAAATAGAGTAGTAGCCAAGAAATAAATTGCATAGAGAATACTTTTAAGAATTTTTTGATAGAATAACATAAATAAAATTAGAAATAATGCATAAAAAATACTTTGCTACTTTGCAGATATGTACCCATGGGGCTATGAGCTTCATACATTTTCTTCTATATTAAGTTTGATTAAAGGTAAATCAGCATCGATATATCCCATAAGCAAATACACCTGAGTGACCGGGTCTTGGTATTGTGAAAAGGGTAGAATAATTTCTCAATTGCAATATTCCACCACTATTTTATGATTTATTTTTATCCAAATTTTCTAAAGGATAATCATAGATTTAATGGTATAAGATAAATAATCACAGTTATAATAATTGCAGTTATAAAACCTTTTAAAATTATTATTAACGATTTGAGTCTTTGCACTTTTAAAAAGTCAAAATTTTTCTCTCTCTGGTTTTTTTTGTCCATATTTTTTATTCCAAAATAAGCATTAACTATACAAGTTCTATCAATAGCTTCAAATAATACTATACCCATAACTAATGATGGAAAAAAAACAAGAACTCGTTGTTGCCCATCGCTATAAATAAAGATGTATAAAATAGTAGCAATTGTTAAAACCAGACTAAAACAACTAATATGTAGGCGTCTGCGAACTTCCCGGCCGCCGATATTTGGACAACTTTGCATTATTCAATATATTATTTAATTGTACTATTTAAAAAAACATCGGGTTATGAGACTCACGTAGCTTTTTCTACTATCAATTGGCTGGAAGACGAATAGGCGTCGATTTATTCCACAAATAAAAAACATCACGAATGTGGGGTTGGTATTGTTAAAGATGCGACTTTATTTAATTAACATTAGTTTTTTAACTGACTCGAAACCTTCTGCCCTCATCTTGTAAAAGTACATACCAGTAGATAATAGTTTACTATCATCATTGGTCCCATTCCAAGTAACAGAATATCGCCCTGGGGCATTAACCTTATTCACTAAAGTCTTTATCCTCCTACCCATAAGATCATATACAAATATCGAAACAAGCCCATCTCGGGCCACCTCATAATTAATCGTGGTAATAGGATTGAACGGGTTGGGATAATTTTGATAAAGGGCAAACTTAAATGGCAGGAGTTCTTTCTCATTATTAGAAAAAATATCCTGTTCAAAAGAAAGGCTTGGCCAGTATGCTGTCAGAGGAGCATAAGGCTCTGGCCCACCTGGTTTGTCAATTTCACTGCAGTCAGTATAATTATCAACACAGTGCATTTTTTCTTTACTGTAAAATAAAACACTATCTGTTTCATTTAAAATACCCAACGCAAAAGAGTATTCTCCATTCGTATTTATGATGTCACTTATATCAATAGACACTCCTGAATTTTCATCTAAAGAAAAAAGTGTATCTATTGGAGTTAAAAGATTGCGATCAGCAACACCAATATTGGTTTCATCATCTAACCATTCGTCCCATCCCAAATAATTATACTGATAGAGAATTATACCACCGTTTAGATTAATAATGTTTTCAGGTACTAAATTTAAATGGATGATACAATTGCTGGAAATTGAAGAAGGTATGTCAAAACGTAAAAAGCTCATTTGACTATTTGACACTTCTAGATTTTGAACCATAAAAGGCCACACAATTGTATCAATTTCAGTCGCAACCGATCGATCATTCAGAGGATATACTCTATCATTCACTGTAAAGGACCAGTTACCACCGCTTATGCCATCAACAGTTACAGACCAGTTATAAGTTCCTCCAGGCTGGAATGTTTCAAAAAGTACATTATGAGGATATTGAAGAGTCACTGTTCTATTTACACCAGGCCCGTTGAGAGTTATAGTAGCTACTGTACCTGAATAATCCGTTTTCCAGGGATAATTAAAAGCCAGGCCGTATTCCATTGAAACATTAGTTTCTCCATCTTTTGGTAGAGGTACACTTGGATATGCATAACGAAAACCTGGTATCCAGTAGACTGAGTCACCATATTCATATGCACCTATGTCTGGCGCATCACCAACAAAGGCTCTATTTTGTCCGGAGTATAGTGGCGGATGATTCAACTCTAATTCTTGTCCATCATTAATACCAGGTATAATCACACCATTGTCGATATAATCGGAACCTTTTTTAGGACGAAAATCATAGCTCTGCTCAGAATTTTCCCATGGGATCGATCCAAACTCTTCTATAAGATACTCATCAGAACGAGCCCGATTTCTTATCCAAGGATTTTCTAACCCGATGACTGGTTGATTATATGGGCTTAATGGGACTCCTTGATAATCATTTCTCGGGTCTAAGGCTTTCCCATACCATATCCCAGCAGAGTCTAAGAAAAATGGATCCCAAGATGTTGCAATAGTATCATTCTCAGAACCATCATTAATAGTTGGACCGCAATCGGGAGAATTACACTCGATCATACCTTGTGCCATGGTATTACGTAATTTTGAATGAATATTGCCTGGCTCATTTTCACCAACACCATCTAAACCGCAGTATTTCATTTCTGGTAACCTAATATCCTTATTTTGAGGGCTGTAAGATGTTAGGTGGTATGCATCGTGGTAGTCGCCTTTCAGTGTAAAGTTCCTCCTGTTTCCGATAGAAACTACATGGTGTACATCAGCATTATTACCGCCACAAAAACTATCCCAACGCATTCCGTTTGTATGTGGAGCGTTAATGATCCAGCAATAACGCGTGGTAGATAGTGTGGCAGATGATGCATTTCTTTGTATTCCGCTGCAATCACATACATCATATAAGTTTTCAAAACGACAATATTCGACAAGAGATCGAAATCCAGCAAATATACCAGCGCTAAAACTGTTTTCTACAGTAACATAACGCCATTGAGCTTCACCATAGCCCAAGTCTACATCATAATTTCCGTCTACTTGTGCATACCCAGTGTTACCCATATACCAATCAAAATTTCTAAATAAAACATTTTCAATTGTAGGATACATCACACTTTTTATTACTATTGGATTGCCAGCGCCCATATTCTCAAAAATACAATTTCTTATTAGACAGTTATCCGCATTTTTAATTTCATTAAAAGCTCTAGTATCATAATCACCAAGATCTGAACTAAATGAGAATTTGCTATCTTCAATTGTAAGATTATTGCACCCATCAGAAAAAAATGTTCCAGAATAAAAATGAAGATTCTTCAATTGCAGATTATCGGAATCCAAAGTAGACATCACATTTTCTCTCATTTGAATTCTAACATTCGAAAAGTCTGGATCATATCCATTACCGGGATAAATATACAATGCTTGTTCACCGGCATCATGCGCCCATTCTTCTAGTGTGTCTAAATATTCAAGTTGACTAGGTATGAATTCTTCAGTATAAGGAATACCCAGTGACCATACGGTTCCAGGCTCAGGATTTTCAGGGTTTCCGATTGTAGGATCAGTAGGATTTTTATAGTTATATGGTGACGCCGGGATCATATATCTATCACTAACATAAACGCTGTAAATGGAGTCCACGGGACTGCCTAAATCCATAGAAAGAGAGTCCAAGTCTATTGTTGCCTTTAATACACTATGACCACCATAATCATAGGGTATCCAATTCAGTGAAACTGGTACTGTCCCATCGATAACTACATCTTCATTAGGGTAACCTTCAATCGTTAGATCATCCGCAAACTGCGTGCGTATTTTCTCTGAATATCTGCCTCCACGAATATAAACACGAGCTCCATCCGAATTAAACGTATATTCATCATCAAGTGCACGGTTAATCGTTGGATATGGACATTCATTGGTGCCTATTGGTACAGGACAATCATCTGAAAAATACTCTTTTACAACGTCAACATTAACGACTATTCCATGATTCTGTGTGGGGCTTCGATCTATCAGCTTAAGATCATTATTTAAATCCATTGTATAGTCCGCTACCAGGTCTGGCTCATCAGAAGGTACATCATCATACATGTACTGCTGTATCTGTTCCTGGGTCCTGGCTACATTCCACATTCGCACATTATCCATTTTACCCAGATAATTGTGGCCAAGTCTAATCTGTGGTGATTCAACCGGTATCTGCCCTGGACAACACCAAGTAATGTGATCAACCTCTTCCCCGTTGATATAGAGTATCAGATTAGTAGTATCTTTTGTAACAGCAATATGGGTCCATTGATTAAGTGTGTTTTCTACTTCTACTTCGTAAAATTTCGCGGCACCTCCATTTCCATAACCGTATCCAATTTTAACACCACCAAGTTTTTTGATATAGATACCTGGAGGAGAATTCTGACCATAGCCGGTACCAATTATTTTATAGATCCAATTTCCACCACCAGGCATCCTATAGATCCATACCTCTTGTGTATAACTTTCACCAAGTATGATAGGATCCCCGGTTAGATCAATCCTGTCAGGCGTATAGTTTCCTGTTACTGTATTCCAGACAAATTTGTTATCATCAAAATCAAACTCATCAAATCGCACACATTTATCTATTTGATACTGAAAGAGTGAACTTTGGTCGACAATTATGTCATCAGCAGACAACATTATAGGTAAAAGTAAAAATAATAGATATCCTTTCATGCTTTATTATATACTTATTTAAATAAAAAATGATAGTTTACTTTATGTTAAAATATTCTCCCATGGGTTGATTCACGCATTTTGCAATTATTTCATTCGATTTCTTTTGTAAGGGCTCTTAATCTGCTGCGCCATATCCTGTAATGATTGCGCCACCATCAATCTTCCTCATGTCATGGTTGGCTCCTATAACCATGCCGTTATTAAAATATTTATGAAAACTGCTAGCACTGGCAGCAGCACTCCACTCAACATTTCCATTTGAATCAAGTTTTGTAACTGCGTACCCAGACGCCATAAAATACCCACCATCTTCTGTTTGGTGAATCCAACCTATGCCGCTGGTATAGTCATCATATTTTTTTCTCCATTCCTCATTTCCTTCCGAATCAGTCTTAATTAATGTTGCGTATGGAGGAGGATCAGAATTGCAAAACAAAAGATAACCATTGTCATCTGTGTTTATCAAATCCAATGCACGAAAAGCCTTTAATTCATCATCTGGCCAAATTTTCCGCCAAATTTCCTCACCTTCACTATTTATTTTTAACAAAAATATTGGTTGTCTATTGACGTCAACCCATCCCGTTTCTCCATTATGAGATGCTCCAAATATTGTAAAATCTTCACCGACACTAATGATAGCTTTCGGATATCTTAATTCATAATATTCTGCCTGCTTTAAAATATTTCCAGTATCATAATCTAATATTAAAAATGTTGGGCGTCCGATCGCCCCCCCCTGGATTCCGGCGATATATCCTACAAATACGATATTACCATTTTCATTTTCTAATAATTCACTATACCCACTCCAATAATATAAGCCTGGAAGGTTTTTTGTCCAGATTACCTCTCCATTAGTATCCATCATAATGACATTTATGGAATGATCTAAACCTGGTGCAATAACAATTAAATCGCCATTTGATGTCTCAATCAATGATTTCCCGATATCTGCATAAGGCCAATGGGTTAAGGAGCTATAATCTTCATAATCGATTTGTTTCCGCCACTGTTCTTGTCCTTGACTATTCAGCTTAATTATATCTCGCACAGCTGCATCTTTAGTATAGCAGCAGCCACCCCAATTGACAGCGTCAAAAAGACCATAAACCATGTAACCACCATCCGTCAACTGCGTAATAGAGGATCCTAGATCCCAGATACCTTCATGCAAGTAGGTTTCCCATAATAAATCACCTTCATCACTGACAGCGTAGACCATCATATCTACGATATCTTTTGTATTATCATATTTTTGATCACATAAAGGCGAAAATGAGTATATTTCATCTCCGATTTTTCCCCAATCATTTTTTTCGCTTTGATCTACAGTATCATAGTAAACTGAAATAAGGGTATCTGAAACAATATGAAGAGATCCATTAACTTTTTCATCGACTTCATCGGCAATGTTAAGGATGGTGTCTTCAGATGACTTAATAAGCGCAAAAACATCAGATGAATAGCAATTAACCGTATCATCACAAATATCACCTAAATAGTCAAAAATTGAAATTTTTCCATTATAAATAGTTAAATATTGAATATCCTCACCACTGCAATCTTTATCTTTGAGCAAATAGGTACCATCGTAGGGTTCTATTTCTATATCCGGAGAATTCATACTGCTATTCCCATCTTTGGAACATGATATGAAATATGTGAAGATTATTAAAAGAGAAATGTTTTTAGGATTAAGCATAAATTATTTAATCGGATATAGATACCTACTCATATTCAAATCTACCCATCATCCCATAAGAAAAAAAATCTGGCTGAACGGGATTTGATGTTGTAGAATAAAATATAAAACATAGTAGGGCTCTTATAACCTAATAATCAAAAAAACTGACATAATAGAACAACATTAATCCATAGTTAATTCATCGGTTAATGGAAGTAATCCACCTGATTTTATCTTCTCACTGGTTTCATACTCACTAATTAATGAAGCAAACAGTATTACACCGATTATATACAAGATTGCTGTTATCAGAAAGATCTCATAATAGCGATAATCTAGAAGTCTGAGCCACTCAAACAACTTTGCACTTATAAACCATGAAGCGCTCCAAAGGCTGGAACTCAATGCACTAATCAGTTCCTGGTTTTTCTTACCAACATAGTTCATCATTAATTCATTGGAGGCTGGATGAGCCATATGCATTAGTGGTTGACGGAATATGAAAGCGATCACCGCAACCACTAATGCAAAAGAATAGTCAACATAAAGTTCCATCACTGCCATAACCACTAAGCAACATATTGCCAGTGATTGCACAACAACGATGGTTAACCAATAACCATATTTCTTTCGTAGAACTGGTACCAGTAAAGAAAAGATAAATACCAGTAATGCGGTAACACTTCCCATCAGACTAAAACTATTCGCTCCAAATCCAAATACAGAATTGAAAAACAAGTTTACAAATGGTATCGTCAATCCAGCACCAACAGAAATCAGGATTAAAGGTGAGATCGCTTTAAAGATTAGCGACCAATCATATGATTTATGTATAGAAAATAAATCATCATTTCTTTCAGGGTGTTGTTGTTTATCTTCTTTAATCATTAGGGCAAAGAATATGGAACATCCTCCTAAAATCGTAATGAACCAGAGTGTGCTCTGTTCATCCATGATAAATATCCATTCTCCTATTTTCAGATATCCAATCCAATCCAGACCGCTTATAATAACACCGGAAAATATCGTAGCTAGAGACCAGGTTGCTGCACTCATGGATAGGGCTTCTGAACTGTTATCTGCAGTGGTAGTGCGTATGATAAATGGTAATGAACATACTCGCATCAACATCATTCCAAAACCCCAAGATAAAAAAGCCAATTGGATCATTGGAACTATCTTATATTGGACAGACTGAATTATTATAGCACTTGTCAGTGGTACGATCAGCGTAGCTAAAATAAATAATGGTTTGAGTTTCTTTCTCCGTATATAAATACCAAGCGGTAATGCAAATGCTAGAGCACCTATGAAGCGCAGTGAATTATATGATGCTATTTCTGGGTCGCTAAAACCTTGCTTGCGCAAGAATATATTTAAAATAAGTATAAAAGCAACATGGATAAGACTAAGAGTAAATTCCATAAGAATGAGAAGATGGATATTTCTGGGTAGATCCCAGTAACTGCGAAATATTTTATTTAGCATAAATATTAGATTGGAATATTACCAAAAGCATTTTGCATTACATTTCAAATTGTCTATACTTATTATCAAATGATTAAATGGCAGGGATTGCCCATCATACCAAATAACACTATGAAAACCTACATTCGTCTGTTGACTTTATATTGTATTTATTTTATTTCCTTTTAGATTGAAGTCCGCAATGCTTGTAAAAGAGCTTTGTGGTAAATTGAATGTAATATACGTACTGGGAATAAATGAAATTAGGACTTGGACTTTACAAGAATTTGTTAAATAGCACCAATTTTGAATTTGCGAAGCAAGCTGGTGCAACACACTTGGTTGTACAACTTGTAGATTATGTGAAAGGGACTAAAAATCCATCCTTGACAAAAAATTATCTGGATGGTTGGGGAGTAACTGATAAGAAGCATAAACTTTGGAAATACGAAGAATTAAGAGCACTTAAAAAAGAAATCGAGTCACATGGCCTCAAATGGGAAGCAATTGAGAATTTTGATCCGGCACATTGGTATGATATTTTGTTGGATGGCCCTCAAAAGAAAGTCCAGATTGAAAATCTTAAGCAAACCCTTAAAATGATTGGCAAAGTTGGCATACCTATTGTAGGATATTATTTTAGTATTGCAGGTGTGTGGGGATGGACAAGCAAACATACTGGTAGAGGAAACGCTAAATCAATAGAATTTGATCAAAGCCTCATTGACGTTAATCGTCCTATACCTAATGGAATGGTTTGGAATATGCAATATGATCTTAATGAGGAAAATGGTTTCATTGGACCTGTCTCCAGATCTGCAATGTGGGAAAGACTGCAATATTTTTTAAATGAGATAATGCCGGTTGCAGAGGAAAACAATATAAAACTGGTTGCTCACCCAGACGATCCTCCTGTAAAAAATATGCGGGAAACTGCGCGGCTATTTTATCGGACAGAAGAATATGAAAAACTTTTAAATTTGTACGATAGCCCTTCTAATGGGTTTGAGTTATGTATGGGAACTATCCAGGAAATGGAAGGGAGTAACCTACTCGATTTTCTGGATAATTATTCTCGTTTGGATAAAATAGGTTATATCCATTACCGTAACGTGATAGGTAAGGTTCCCCATTACAGGGAGGCTTTTGTTGATGAAGGTGATATTAACATGATAAAAGCTTTAGAAATATTGAAAAAAAATAATTACGATGGCATAATTGTGCCAGACCATACACCAGAAATGTCATGTGATGCAGCCTGGCATGCAGGTATGGCATTTGCAATGGGATATATGAAAGGGGCATTACAGAGTATTGAGAATTATACATGAAAAATAAGAATAATAAACTCCTTCCATTTACAAAAGGCACATGTTCAATCTCTGATGATTGGACTTATAAAGATATGAAGGTTGTATGGCTGGAAAATGATTATTTGAAAATTGGGATACTTGTTGGTAGGGGTAGTGATATTTTTGAGTTTAAATACAAACCTCTTGATTGTGATTTTATGCTACGTTTAGCAAAAGGTATCCGCAATCCGCTTCAGGATTTCAGTCAGATGAGAAATACCCCAAATCAGTTCGAAGATTATTACTATGGGGGCTGGCAGGAAATATTGCCTAACAGCCCTACTTTCAACTATAGAGGTGCTTCACTAGGCCAACATGGAGAAATCTCCCTCATTCCTTGGAAATATTCTATTGTTGACAATGACGCCGAGAAGGTATCAATAAAGTTATGGGCTAGACCTTTGAGACTCCCCATTAAGATTGAAAAAACACTTAAAATTATGTATGATAAACCAACTTTATTCATAGAAGAAAATATTGTAAATGAATCAAATACACACTTAGACATAATGTGGGGACACCACATAGCATTTGGTCTTCCGTTTTTAGAAAATGGTGCCCTAATTGAATGTAATGCCAAAAAAATGATTTTTGAACAAGCAATGCCAGATAGCCGTCGTTTCAAACCTGGAGTGGAAACTGATTGGCCATCTGCAATTAACCTGAATGATCAAAAGGAAAATGCCAGTATTATACCTGCGGAATCAGAATTTCCTTATAGTGAACTAAGCTATTTATCAGGATTTGGAGAAAAAGGAAATTATTCAATTATTGATTCAGATCGAAACCTTGGTTTTCATTTATCATGGGAAGCAAATATCTTTAAATATTTATGGTACTGGCAGGAACGCTATTCTACCCAAGATGCACCATGGTGGGGTAATACATATGCTGTCGCCTTGGAACCTTGGACTTCCAGATGGACACCAGATCCGCAACAGGCAATTAATAATGGCGAATGGTTATCTATCCCAAAAGATGGAACCATTTCCACAAAACTTTCAGCTTCTGCTATCATACCATAAATTATTCGGAGGGAAATACTTATGGAGAGATATTTAAAAAATTCAGTAATCTTCGCAGATGGCTTGGATCATCCCGAATGTGTGGCTCTTCACCCTGATGGATCCGTATGGGCCGGCGGAGAAGGTGGTCAGATCTACAAAATTTCTGAAGATGGAAAACAGGTCAACGAAGTTGCCAATACTGGAGGTTTTA
>CAJWLO010000037.1 GCA_913043235.1 uncultured Fidelibacterota bacterium | reverse complement strand
AATTGCGGCCCATGATGTCAGTCTGACTCGAAATGCACGGCTCTTCTATGACCACCGCATGGATTCAAGAACCGGCTTATCTCATCTGGCTGAGCTGGTTGATCGTCTGCAGGTCAAACATCTTCAACTCTCCGTCGTTGGCATTTCGGTGGAGCACGTACGTGCTGGATTCCCGGATGCACGTCTGCTGCATCCACCGAAGCACGTTCAGCGCATTTTGTCGCACCTTCGCCGGCTCGAACGCGTAGCCTGACATCGACGGGATGTCCTCAGTACGCATCATCAAATAGCCTTTGAGCACGCCATTCTCGTGCCAGCAGATCACCGACTCCGGGACGTCCGAAAGCATGTTATCCATCCACAGGTCCAGCGCGCCGTCCGTCGTCATTGGACCCTCGTGGGCCACATCCCGCATTCGCAGACCTACCTTCGGGTGCCCGGGCCCACTCAGCAGCACGTTGTCAGCGTGGAGCAGAAGGTGGAGATCAAGCAAGAAATAAAGAAGAGATAATGTATAAAATCATGATAGGGGATACAACTAATCTTCATCAGAATGAAAAGGAATGGCATTTTCATACTGAGAACCCTGGTCTGGACTTGGCTACAGACCTTAATCCTCATTTTGATTCCCTTGAAGGTTTATTGGAAGAACCGGCTTTTTTGCGAGAGCCACCTGGGCTTGACTGTTCAATTTTTATGAGTTGCGGTCCATTTGATCTTCCTGTCGGTAGGGAAGTCCCATTTTCTTTTTGCATTATTTTTGGTCAAAATGAAGATGACCTCATTAATAATGCGCGATTTGCCCAGGTAATGTATAATTCTAGATACCAGGGTTTCACTGCACCTGCTCGGCCTACAGCTTACCTTGAGACAGACACAAGTGTTGTTAGAATTTATTGGGATGATGTTGCTGAATATTCAACCGATGTATTAACTGGCTACTGTGATTTTGAGGGTTATAGGATTTACAAAAGCTTAGACGGTGGTAAGAACTGGGGAAGTGCTGCTGATATGATTTATGATAATAATGGGTTATTTGTAGGATGGCGACCTTTTGCCCAATTTGACCTGTCCCGAGAAATGGATTCTCTACATTGTGTTTATACCAATGCATATGATTGCGGTAGAAAAGAAAGAAGAGGACATGGAATTGATGGCCAAGATCCTTTTTACCCGTGGTTCAATCTTGGTGATAATACAGGACTAGATCGGGTTATGTTGCCAAAAACCGAATGGAAAGTGGTAAATAATGATACTTTCAAATATATGTATGAAGATCAAGATGTAATTAATGGATTGGAATATACATATTCGATAGTGGCCTATGATATGGGTGTGGAGCCAACCTACTCTACCCGTTATATCAATATTGGCAATGGTGAATTTGAATCTGTTGTTGATACTAATTATTCCAATCCAGGAAAATGGGCGAATCCTGAAGGATACGCTTCAATCGAGAATTCCAAGGGCACCACAATACTGGATCGAAATTTTCTCCAGGTATATCCTGGTATTCAGCCAGTTAATGATTTTAAGAGAGTAACTGTTGTACCAAATCCCTATATCGTGCGGTCCGGATACAAGGAAACGGAATTCTTGAGAAGAATTAGGTTTACTAATCTTCCAGAAAAATGTATCATCAAAGTATTTACAATCACTGGTGAATTTGTGGCTAAGATTGATCATCAAGATAAAAATAGTGGTAATGCCTGGTGGGATATGAGAACCGTGAATAATCAGGAAATTGCGCCGGGACTTTATTTGTATCATATTCAAAAGATTAACCAAGATAATGGTAAAAATTTAGAAGAAATCATAGGTAAGTTTGCTGTGATACGTTAATAGAATTGATAAATTAAACCAGAAAAATAATGTCCCCGAAATTCCACTTGGCTTTTCCAGTGAATAACCTTGAACTAACCCGAGAATTTTATACAAAAATTTTAGGATGTACGCTAGGACGGGAATCAGGTGAGTGGATTGATTTTAATTTCTATGGTCACCAGGTTGTAGCTCATTTGTCTCCGGAAGATTGCAAAATTCCTAAAACCAACCCAGTGGATGGTGATCATGTACCGGCACGACATTTCGGAGTAATCTTGTCCGGGGATCAATGGGAAGAATTGTACGAAAAAATCAAGAATTATGGTGTGGAATTTTTAATAGAACCCAGGAAAAGATTTAGAAACAATCCAGGTGAACATAGAACGTTCTTTATTCAGGATCCTAGTGAGAACGTACTTGAGTTCAAGTCATTTAAAAATAATAGTGATATCTTTATTAAGTGAATAAAATATGCCAAAGATAGATTTTTTACCTGACAATAAAATTTTTGAAATAGAACCAGGTGAAACAATACTGGAGACTGCTTCCAGAAATGGTATACCTCACGTGAATGCATGCGGGGGAGAAGGAAAGTGTACGACCTGTCGACTACTTATTCTAGAAGGTATAGAAAACTGTTCTCCAGAAACAGAGAAAGAATTATCTTTAAAAAATAAGGCCCATACAACAGAAGAATTTAGATTAGCATGCCAAACTACCATCAATGGTGATATAGTTGTGAGGAGATTGGTCTTAAATAAAGAAGATATCGAATCTGTTTCTGAAAGAAGTGTTTCTGGCAGATTGGGTGAGACAAAAAAAATTGCAATTCTTTTTAGTGATATAAGAGGCTTTACTCCCTTTTCTGAAAAATTAACTCCATATGATGTAGTATTTATTTTAAATAGATATTTTAATAGAATGGTCAATGCTGTAGAAAGTAATCATGGTACGGTTGATAACTATATTGGGGATGGAATGGTGGCCATCTTTGGTTTACATAATGAAGAAAACCCGGCTCAATATGCTGTGAAATCGGCTCTTGATATGTGTGCGGAAATGGATGATATGAAACCTTACCTCAAAACAATGTATGGTCAGGATTTTGATATTGGAGTAGGTATTCATTGGGGTGAAGCAGTAGTAGGTGATATTGGTGCAGGTAAATCAAAGCGTCTAACAGCAATAGGCGATGCAATGAATTTTGCTAGTCGTGTCGAATCAGCAAATAAACAATTTCAATCACGTATCCTCATTTCTGAAGAGACCCATAATGAGATAAAAGATTCGTTAGTCATTAAGGATTTTATGCGAACAAACCTTCCTGGAATAGAAGGACGGGTAACTCTATATGAAATTGAAGATATTAATTTTACATCAGAAGAAGAGAGTATTAATGAGATTATTGAAGAAAGCATAATTTGGAATAAATGTTCTGAAATAGAATCATTCCTAGCTAACCCCCAACAGGTATTCAAGATAAAGAGAGAAGATATCCTTGTTGTTAACGTAGAAGATAACTTCTATGCTTTAAATGATAAATGTCCTCATGCATATCTTAGTTTACAAGGTAGCGATATTGATATGAAAAATGAAACCATTGCTTGTCGATGGCATAAGAGTGCATTCTGTTATAAAACAGGAGAAGTACGGGAGTGGATGAAAATAAGTAATTTTAAAAAAATGTTAGGTAAAATAGGCTTAAATGCTGAAGCACAAGAGATATCACAGATGGAACATATACCTGTTGATGTTTACAAAACTAAACAGGAGGATGGTTTTATTTGGGTTGGTATAGAAATAAAAGAATAGTGCAAAAGGAGGAGATAATGAATGAAAATAATATTGAATGGACAAAACTAGTAGATGTTAAAAGTTTTGAAGAGAATCCTGAACAATTATTAAAGGTTAAACGTGATGACATATTGGTTGTAAAGGCCAATGACAAATTCTATGCTGTTAACAATAGATGCCCACATCTAGGCATGAGCCTTCATGCTGGTGGGTGTAACTTGAAGGATGGGACGGTACACTGTAAGTTTCATTCAAGTACATTTTCCTTTGAGACAGGAGAAGTAAAGGCATGGCTCAATGTGAAGGGTTTTGAAAAATTCATGGGTTGGCTCTTCTCAAAGTTTGATCCAGATATTAAGAAAATGATGGCAATGGAATCCACGCCACTTGAGATCTTTAAAACAAAGGTGGAAGATGAGTATGTCTGGGTGGGAATAAATCAAGATTATTAAGTAAATCTTTTGATAGATCTTCGTAGTGATACTGTTACCCTCCCAACAGAGGGTATGATGCGTGCTATTTCAGTCGCAATTTTGGGTGATGATGTCTTGGATGATGATCCCACAATCCACGAATTAGAGAAAAAGTCTGCAGAGCTTACAGGAAAGGAAGCTGCCCTCTTCTTACCAAGCGGCACCATGGCAAATCTCACAGCTATATTGGCTTATTGTGAAAGAGGGGATGAAGTTATTTTAGGTGATCAGGCTCATACCTTTCTTTATGAAGCGGGTGGAATATCTACTTTAGGAGGAATTCATTCTCACCAGGTAAAAAATGAAGATGACGGTACCATCGCTCTAGATAATATTAGAAATGCAATTCGTACGGACAATATACACTTCCCCATAACCCGCCTTATCTGTCTTGAGAATACACATAATCGTTGTTTTGGATTCCCTTTGAAACTGGATTATCTAAATTCTGTGAAAACTATTGCGGATGAGAATGGACTAAAGATACATGTAGATGGGGCAAGACTTTTCAATGCAGCAGTAGCTTTGGGGATCTCTGTCAAAGAGCTTTGCAGACCTGTGGATTCAACCACATTTTGTTTGTCTAAAGGACTATCTGCGCCTATAGGGTCCCTTGTTTGTGGGGATAATAATTTTATTTATAAAGTTAAAAGGCTTAGGAAAGTCTTAGGAGGTGGAATGCGGCAGACAGGTATTCTGGCAGCGGCAGGTATTGAAGCATTGGAGACTATGGTTGATCGATTAGCTTTGGACCATCAACATGCGAAGATTTTGGCAGATGGGCTTTCCAGTCTGGATGGTTTGTATTGCAACCCAAAATTTGTGTCCACAAACATCGTGTATTTTATACTGGAAAGTGAAAATATCACCGGACAAGAATTCGTTTCAATAATGGCAAAGAATGGTATCCAATTCTTTGAGCTTAGTCCGAAAAAATTTCGGCTTGTTACCCACGCCGGAATTGAAGAAAAAGATGTTTATAAAACAATTAAAATCTTTCAAAAGGTTATGCGCGATAAAAACTGATATAAAAAAAATAAAATTATAACCCAAAGTTCTATAATGCTTTTAATTGAAAGTGAATATACAAAATTTTTCTATGAATTATGATTAATCCTATAATACTGGTCATTATAGCAATCAACTTCTGACTCAATTTATAAAATAATAATAACCGAAATAATCATCTTATTAGAGAGTTCTAATATTATATAATTATCTTAGATTTCAAGTGACATCTCTTATTGGTAATCCTGCATGAGTTTTAGTGAATCCAATATGATCTGATCAGCAAGTTTGGACATTAGTTCATAGCCCGATCTGTTTGGGTGCACACCATCATATGTATATTCTTTTTTAAGTGCCTTGTTAGTTGTGACCATTGATGAATAATAGTCAAGATAGGATATCCTGTTATTTTCTGCATATGTTTTCATAATATTATTAACCGCTAGAATCTTTCCAACAGGGTCAATCTCAGGTTTCCAAGGGTATCCGGCTGCGGGAAGGATTGATGATAAAATCACATGGATTTTGTTGTTTATTGCTAGTTCAGCCATGGACATAATATTGTCCGTTATCATTTTAATGGATGCTGGTCCAGTATTACCAGCGATATCATTTGTTCCTGCTAAAATAATGACGATTTTTGGTTGTAGATCAATTACATCTGCCCTGAACCGTATAAGCATTTGGGGTGTTGTTTGGCCACCAATACCCCTGTTGATGTAATCTTTTCCTGAAAAATATTCTAGGTAAAGCTCACTCCAACTCTCTGTTATTGAATTACCAAAAAATACTATTCTATTTTCATTTTCCTTTGGTGGGCCGAGTTTCGCATTTTGCTTTTTGTATTTGTTTAAATTTGCCCAATCTTGACTGGGAATAACACCATTCATTACTAAAAATATAATTAGTAAACGTATTTTTATCATTATTGAATTAGTAGCATTTTTCTAGTCTTATTAATTAAACCTGCCTGGATTCTGTAAAAGTATATCCCTGAGCCAACTTGCCGTTTGTATCTGTTCGTTCCGTCCCATTTCACAAAATACTTTCCTACATTATGATCTGAATTCACAAGTTGGAGGACCTCATGACCCATTATATCAAGAATTGTGATTGTTACTCTCCCAGGCATGATTGTAGTGTATGGAATTAGTGTAATTGCATTGAAAGGATTGGGATAATTTTGACCTAAAGAAAACCCTGCAGGATGGTTTCCATTTTCATCAGATATATTTATATAATTTAATCCAATGTAATCACAGATTCCTCGCAAAATGGCATTGGCTGTAGAGTCATATAAACCAGCTTGTTCACAATTCATATCTTCGTATGTAAGTGCCATGACATTTTCACCATGATTCATCCACCACCAGCTCTCAGGATATTGGTCCGGTGTCCCCGATGTCCAACTGACGAAATAATCCCAATTTTCAAAGCCACCGGGAAAAAAAGATTGGATACCGCCAATAAACTGTTGTTCTAAAATTGCATAGTTTTCAGATGTGCCGACTTCGTCATGAAAGACAAAGTATCGAGTACAGGAATAAGCAGAATGCATGTTTAATGCTATTTTAACTGGATTGGGTACAGACAACATGAGATTTGAAAATCGGTTTTTCAGGACTGCTACTTCCGGTTCCAAAGGTATATCATCCCATCCACTCTCAATATCGATTCCATTGGCATTTTCTCGGGGATATCCCAATTCCACTCCATCAGGATTATACATTGGAATAATATGAAAAATACAATTGGAACGAACAAATTCTGCAAAAGGTGATTCCGATATAAGGATATTGATAATTTCATTGGTTACCCAGAAAGATTCCTCTTCACCTGGATGTGTCCGGGCGTGAATATATATACGATGATTTGAGTTGGCTTCAGCATTCTCGGAAATTGTTAATTCCCAGATAGCTCGGTTTTGTACCGTAGCACCTATTGAGTCAATGGTAACAAAAGAGTATGAATCCCAGCGATCCAAGTCCACTATTAAACTATCATAGCCGTAGCCCCAGTTTTGATTATCACGGAAGGACTGGATTTTACCATTAGATGGTATACCACATTTTTTTTTGGATTGGGGTATGAAATTATTTTGTCCTTTTACCGAATACGATAAAATTAGTAAGAAAACTAATAAGTAATAATTATTGGACAGCCAATTAATCTTCAAAAGTCAATCTTTTACTTTTATTAAATAATACAATGTGCCGCTGGCTGTTAGGGCGATTCCAACCAATGATGGCACGAAAGCTGTGATCAATGTAATAATCAGAAATACGGAGTATAAGATAAGAACAATAATCATGCTCCAGGGATAGAAAAGAGCTTTATAGGGGCGATTTTTGTCCGGCCATTTTTTCCTTAACATATAAATAGCACCGAAAGTTAGTAGATTAAAAATGGTACTAGTAGCTGAGAAAAAGTCAATGATGGTTTCGTAAGTATTTGTGCCAGTCATACCAGACTGAAAATAGGTGGATAAAACAGCAAAAATGAGTAGTACAGTCGCCCAAAGACCTTGTCCTATCAAGGCATTGTTAGGTGTATGAAACCGAGGGTGCAGTTCCTTGAACTTTTCAAAGAATAAGCCGTCTCTGGCCATAGCATGCCAGGTCCTGCTTTTGCACAGTATCTGGGTACTGATATTTCCGAATGCATTAATAGCAACAGCAATTGATATTAAAATTCCGCCAGTAGCTCCCAGAACAACTTTCATGGCAGCGGTTGCCACCCATTTTTCTTTTATGATTGTGTTTACGTCTAACTGGAATAAATAACCAATATTTGCGCCTAAATAAAGTAGCATAACACCGCTGATACCCAAAAAGAGAGACAAAGGTAATGTTTTTTGTGGTTGCTTTATTTCTTCAGCCATATAAGTAGATCCTTCCCAGCCACTGAAAGCAAAAAATGAATATCGAAGAGCAGCGCCTACAGCCAGAACGGTGTGCCAGTCAAAAGTTGCAGGCCATAAGGGGTTTACGAAATTTTGAATATTTCCTGTTGAGAAAGATGTTAATGTCATACCAATAATGGCCCCCACAGCAGCAATTTTGGTAATGCCGAATATTACTTGGATTTTTCCGCTGAGTTGTACACCAAAAAGGTTCATACTGGTTAATAGCCATATGGTTATGAGTGCAATTAAAAAAGTAACAATCAGATTAAAAGAAGTACCAGATGTTATTTCCCAAATGGCGTTAATGTATTCTGTAAATACCAAGGCGACTGCCACAATTGAAGCTGTTTCCGATACAAAAAACATAGCCCAGCCACGAATAAATGCGATGTAAGGGCCATAAGCTTCTTTTAAGAAAACATAAGGCCCTCCAGACTTTGGCAGCATGGCGGTCAATTCCGCATAGATTACTGCGCCAAAAATAGTAATGATGCCGCCAATGACCCAGACTAGTCCAAAAAGAGAAGTACAACCGACCAATGCCATGATTGGTGCAGGTGTCCGAAAAATACCAGAACCAATAATCCGGCTGATCACAATGGATACTGATTCCTTGAGCCCCAGGTCTTTTTTATAGTCAGTCATAAAAAAGTATAGTCTTTAATAAATGAATCTTTTTAGTAATGACTATTCAATAATCAGATACTTCGCTTTTGTCACCGGGTAAGGGAATGCATCAAAGTGCCACCACTCGGTGGTAATAGGGCTGAATCCAGCGGACTGCATGGTATTTCTTAAGATTCTCCTATTCATAACTTGCTGGGTGGTTAGTTTGCCAATTTGAAGCAATGAATCCTCCAATACGGGGAATGCAAGTTTTCCGAAAAAATCATATTCTGTTCCCATATCCAAAGGATTTCCAGATGAATCGGCAAGCGTTAGATCAACTGCCGCACCAAAATTATGTATCGAACCGGATTTGGGATCGGCAACAAACTGGGTCCTTTCAGATTCAGGTATATGTTCAAGTGTATTCCATAGTTTCCACTGAATATGTCTCGGTCGTAGGCCATCATAAACCAAAAGTCGAAGTTCTGGATGACTTCCTTTTAATAAAGTATTTGCTTTGACCAGCATCTGGGCAGGTTCTTTTCTCAGATAGCATGTCTCCAAATCGCCGTATACATCTGTATCCATAAAATTATCCGTGGATGAATATTTTAGATCAACAAATATTGATGGATCCAATACTTGTATGTTAACCAGATCATTTTGTTTAATAGTATCTTTGGTAAAAGTGGGGTATGCGAATAATAATTGACAAATATATACTGCGCTGATAATACCCACCGCATCTGCAATAAGCCCTGCTACTAGGGCATGGCGAGAGCGGCGAATACCTACGGAACCAAAATATACTGCCAGTACATAAAATGTAGTTTCTGTTGAGCCAAACATGGTAGCCCCAATTTTGGCAATTAGTGATTCTGCTCCATGCTCGTTGATCAGGTCGGATAAAAGGCCAAAGGAGCCACTCCCTGACAATGGCCGCATAAGTGCAAGGGGAAGATTCTCTGGTGGGAAACCAACTATAGTTAGTAGAGGTGAAAGGATGGTCAAGAGTAGATTCATGGCTCCAGAAGCACGAAACATGCCAATGGCTACTAAGATGGCTACAAGGAAAGGAATAATTCTTACTGCAATAGAAAATCCATCTTTAGCGCCTTCTACAAAAGATTCATAAACCTTGACTTTTTTTATGACCAATCCATAAAATGGGATTCCTACCAATAATAGGGGAATTATGTAGCGAGATAATTCGTTAGTAAATGCTACCAGCGTATCAATCATCCTATTTGTCTCTATCTACTTTAAATCGGTCCATTTTTTCCAGTGTTTTTACGGCAATAATTGCTGCAATTGTTGAAAGTCCGGTAGCAAATATTGTGGTAATAAATATCTTGCTGGAAGCGGCGCCCATTAGTGCCACCACAGTTGCCGGCAAGATCAATTGTACGCTTGAAGTATTAATCGCAAGGAAAGTGCACATGGCGTTGGTGGCCGTATCTTTATTGGGATTCAGTTCCTGCAGTTCTTCCATGGCTTTTAATCCTAGGGGTGTGGCAGCATTGCCCAGTCCCAGGATATTGGCTGCCATATTTAGCACAATCGATCCAATAGCTGGATGATCCACTGGCACATCTGGGAACAGACGAATGGTAATAGGTCGCAGGGCGCTGGCGATGATCCGAATCAACCCGGAATCTTCCGCAATTTTCATTGTTCCTAGCCATAGAGCCATAATCCCAATAAGGCCAATAGCAATCTCAACTGCAGTTTTTGCCATGTTGATTGCTGCTTCCGTTACAGCATCTATGTTGCCTGTGATGGTACCTACCAGCACGGCAATCAGCATCATACCAAACCAGATATAATTCAGCATCTAGCTATCTAATTCTACTGCTGGTTCCAGCAATTTAAGATATGGTTTTTGTTCATTCGCATTCAATTCAGCAGGTACAGAAATAGGCAGAGTAGCCTGATAGGTACCGTGTCCGCAAGGGAAATTAGACACAATAGGAATATCCAGATCACCGCAGATATCCATAATAATCTGGTCCGTATTTCGTTCAAAAGGAATCCCCTGGTCTTTGAATTCATCCAGTTCTCCAATGATTAGTCCTTTAATATGATCGAACAAGCCTGCTGTGCGCATTTGCACCAGCATACGTTCGAATGCGTAAAGATATTCATCTAAGTCTTCAAGAAAAAGAATTATACCATGAGTATTTAAATGATCTGTTGTACCCAATCTGTTTACTAGGAGGGTCATATTACCTCCCCAAAGAGGTCCTGTAGCAGTTCCTGGTTTTAATACCTTTGGGGACAAATCCTTTGGGTATTCAATCGTGACTTCTTTTTTCCCAAAAAGTACCTGTTCCATTAGTTCAAAATTATACTTTACAAACCGTTTTTTATAACTAACCAGCATTGGTCCGTGAAAGGTTATTAGTCCTGCCCTCTGGGTAATAGATGTGAGATATGCAGTGATATCGCTATAGCCCATGAAAATTTTTGGATTTTTCCTTATAAGATCGTAATCCAGTAAGGGAAGAACCCGATTGGCACCATATCCGCCGCGGGCACAAATAATAGCTTTAATGTCGGGATCAGAAAACATGCGGTGTATATCGTCTGCTCGATCTTTAGGATGCCCTGCGAAAGGTCCCCATTTCATGGTATTACTTTTTCCCATAATTAATGGGTAACCATTATCTTGAAATAATTTAGATGTTTCTGCTAAGACTTTTTTGTTAAGCCAATAGGAAGGGCTAATGACGCCGATATGGTTTCCACGTTGTAATGAAAGTGGTTTTATCACTAATAAAACTGCTGGATGATTGCTTCTTGCAAATTATGATATGGTTTTGGTGAACCAATAAATCCATTCATTAATATAGAAAATGCTATTGGGCCATATTTATCTGCAAAAATATAGCCTGATAGATTACTTACGCCAGAAAGATGGCCTGTTTTTGCTTTGATATTTTGACCTGATTTTGGGAATCGATTTTTCAAGGTGCTGTTTGAACCGCCACTTGGGAGTGTATATAAAAAATCATTCTTATGACTGCTGCCATACATATAGGTAAGAAGTTCTATAATCTGGTCAGCACTGGTAAGGGTATAGCGGGATACACCAGAAGCATCTGATAGGCGGAGTAAAGATGTATCCATACCTGTAGAATTAGTTAGAAAGGCTTTGATAGTCTTTAAGCCATCTCTCCAATTTCCTCTTGATGTATCACTGAGTGCCATGGTTTTGGCGAATAATTCTGCTGTAAGGTTATCACTTTCGTGCATCATGTTGTGGGCTGAAACAATCAGGGAATCTGAAATATGTACTGCGAGTGTATCAAGATTTCCAGATTTATTGCTAGATATTATATTTTTTATTGTTGTACCATATTTGTTCAGAGATTCAGAAAAAATGGAACCTGAGAATAAGGTTGCGTCATGAATATTTCTGTAGAAAGTATCCATTTTTACTGTATCAAGGATTTCACCACTGACAGTGAAAAGATTGGTCCTTCCAGACCAGTCACGATCAATCTTTAATTTTTTAAGATTAGCAGTGTCTTTTACAGTGATCGATTGGTTAACCAATTTGATATACTTAGTCTGCGGAAAGATAGTTACTTTTGCTGGCTCACCCAGACTTCCTGGGTTTACATAAAAATCAATACAATTATCATTAACGGATAATGCACTGATAGGCGCGGCATACCACCAAGCGCCTTCATCCCACATCCAACCTTGACCATATTGAATTGAATCCAGAAGTGATTCATCAATGAACAAAGTATCAACAAGGGTTATTTTTGTTGAAATGATTTTTGCTAGGGAATCTAGTTGTTTTACTGTCAAATCCGGGTCACCGCCGCCTCTAAGGACGAGACTGTTATTCTGTCGAAGCACGGAAGTTGTAAACCTGTAATCAGGGCCAAGATTTTCCAATGCTGCAGCACAGGTATATAGTTTATTAGTGCTGGCAGGCATGAGTAATTTTTGGCTATTGAGTGCATACAGGGTTTGGCCTGATTGAATAGCTGCAAACTTAATGCTCATGTTGGCATCCAGACCTGATTCAGAAATCAGTCCATTAATTTTATGTACTAGGTTTGGTGAACCTATATTATTGAATAATGTTTTAGGAGGTGCGCAAGAAATAAACCAAAAAAGAATCAGACCACAGAGTTGTTTGAGATTACGCAATCTTTAAGCCAGAGATAAAATAAACTTATCTAGGATTCGATGGCCAAAAGAGAAAATATCATCAGAATCATCAATTGTAATATTGTGATTATTAATAAAAGCCTGTGTTGCTTCTATATGGGTCTGAAAGCCCCATATAGGTTTAGTTTTACTAGCAAAACCGTCAATTGATACCATTTTACTGACTGCAGTAATCTCAAAATCATCAGGACAACTAACCACGCCATCCTGGTGAGAATAGATCATTTGTCCGCTTCTTGCTTTCCCCCATAATGAATTTTCTCTTACACTTACCTTTCGCTGACCTTGCTCTTTTTTCCCATTCCATAATGGGCTAACCTTCCCTCCACAAATATGAGCAAGAAGTTGGTGCCCATAGCAGATACCCATTACAGGGATGCTTTTATCAAAAGATTCCAGTAGTAGATCAGTGATATCATTTTGCCATTTATGGCCATCATGAACAGATGCTGCACTACCCATCACTATGATCCCTAAAATATTATCCTGAAATTGCCAGATACTATCCATTCCATGTAGTGCCGGTAAATGGTAGGATACAGGATATGTTGCTGTAAGTGCAATACGGTTGTAGGATTCAATCGCCGGTTTGATTACTGCGGGATCAATAACCATTAGGTGCTTTTTTATCATAATGAAAAATCTTTTGTTACTATGAAACTAATGGATAAAAAGTAGAAAGTTTATGTTATTTAATATAAAGAATTTTTTTACTAATTACTGTGTTATCTGGTCCAATTAGTACAATAATATATGGTCCGGATGACATACGATTTGAAAGAAAACGTGGCAGACGTAGTGAGAAATTATTCTTTTCTGAAAATTTCACTTTCTGTTCCCATAAAACAGTACCAAGAATATTAAATAGAGAAAGGTTATAATTACCTGGATTCGTATTTAACGTAATGATACCTTGTGAATTGAATGGATTAGGATAAAAAGAAATTAATGTTTGCTCGGGAATCAATTTGGGATCAATCGTTGTCATTACTGTGTCCAAAAGAAACCCAAACGCATGATCAAAATAGTCACTCCTGCTATTACCATCTAGTAACTCCAAGGGGATTGATGATAATATCGATGGTGGATCTGAAACTGCAATACCTATAATATTCCCAATAGAATCTGCGAGTATAGGATAGGTGCTTGATTCGTTAAGAATTAGATCAATGTGACTAATACTATCCATTGATGTATATGGTGTTAAATTTGTTGAATAAAAATCGATATAAGGATCTTGGATACCACTGATTTCCGATGGAATAGGGATTAATCCTGCAAAAGAAATACCCAGATAATTTTCAAGAAATTCAGTACCTCCTAAAGTTAATGAAAGAGATTGAGCAGCTCGTCCACCTAGGATCCAAAAAGATAAATTTTCCAAGGATTCAATCAAATCCTGATCCCATGGTTTAGTGTTATTACCCCTAAGTATAATCGGCAAATGACCTGTTGGTATAGTAAAAGATGAATCTAATTTGAATAAGGTATCATTTACTGTGACAATTCCTACTCCATGCCTGTCCGAAAGCAAACCTATATTTCCAGTATAGGGTGGAGATGGCATTTCATCCTGATCTTCGAATGAATTTATGATGATTAGATTTTGTCCAGATAGGCCTTGTCGAAAAACGACAATATTCGAAGGCTGACTTTCATTGGGTATTTGTGCATTGTCAATGGCGGTCATTTTAAAGTATCCTGTACTAGCTGAAAAAGATTCTGCCTCAAAAAGAGTCATGTTATTTATAAGGATTGATTCATTGTGATTGCTGTTCCAGGATATAGCATCGTAACTGAAATAGAGCCTGTACCCGGCTAGGTCTGGTTCGTTGTTTGGAAGCCATTCTAAGTCGAAACCATTATCTTTGGGCAAGATAGAAACAATCACAGGCGGATCAGGTGGGTAAATATCAGGTGCGACAATTTCAATCGTATGTAGCAGAGAGTCTTTATTCATGGACTGATCCATAGCTACGACCTTAAAAGTATAGTTTCCTGGGGACCAGTTGGTTACATTTATAGAGTGATTTGAATAGAGATTGTTTGAAACAATATAGCGATAATTGCTTGTATTGGAACCTGGCGCATAGACGTATTGAATATAACTATCTGATGGAGGTATTGTCGTAAATGAAAATGGATAGACCGGCCCAAAAACGATCATGCCTAAAGAATCCATCACCTCATATCCAATAGTTAAAATACCATTGTTATTACCGTATGGTCCGTCATCTGTATGATCTGTAGTGCGGCATACAATATCAATCATGCCAAAAATCTGGTTATTGTTAAATTCCATTTCTAGACCATCAGTATAAAAATGAATATCGTGGACTGTTGGGTCATAGGTATCGGTAAATGGTTCCAAGCCTCCATTTGTTCTTAGGGCATTTATCTCATTACCAGGATAACCATCCTTAAAATGGATATGATTCCCGGAATTTGTCCAACCCAATATGGTTTGGTAAGCAGTAATATCTTCGCCTACAGTTAAGGCAGGATTGGGGTCTACATGAACGTAGCAATACCTGCCAACCCGTACCCATGAGTTGTATCCATAAGAACTACTAGTCCCAATACTAGTAACCGTGCCATCAATAACTGAATAAACAGCATTTCCCTGAGGAAGGTGAATATCAACCCCATCATGAAAGTGATCGATATCCCCTGATGTTCCGGACCGACACTCACAAAATGTGCCATTGATCCAATGCTGTTGATTGAAAGGTTCACATGGCCAGTTATAGGATTGGGAAATTAAAAATGTAGCAGGGAAATAGAACCCTAAAAGATATTTCCATCCCGGCAAAGGTTAATCCTCCAACCGGTATTGATAAATATTCCTATCAAGCTGTATATAGAATTGAGATGAGTTTCCCAAATAAGAAATATTAATTTTAGAATAGGTTTGATCTGGTGATACAGTGTAATTGGCAAAATTATTGCTGATTTTATCGAATGAAATAATTGAGATCCCTGAAAAACGAGGCCCAGTTTGATCAGCATCTATTTTCTCTGCAGTAACCATTATAATTGATTTTTTTATTTGTTCGATCCCTAAAAAGAAAACAGGTTTTTCCAATAAGGTGGTTATGATTCTTGATAAATTAAAAGGATCATATTTGTTAATCCGGTCTTTAAAGGTTAGAAAAATATGATTCTGGCTATGAAAGATCTGTTTGGGCAATACATCCAAAATAGATCCTGAAATTGTCTCAGATTTATCAAGGGAATAGATGTATAAATAAGGTTGTTGCTCAAATTGTCCATTTTTACTTCTTGTACCTGCAATAGCAAGCATATTATTAGATGATATGGTTATATTGTAAGGGATGGTTAATTCAATTTTTCCATAATGAATAGGCTTGAATGTTGATCCAATCTTAAAGAGATGCACATTTTCTGTTTTGGCAAGATTTGCAGAAGGCATGCCAAGCAGATAAAGATCGTTGTTTTGAACAATGCTCAATAATTTTTTTTCATGATCCCAGTCATTTTCTCCGAATAGATTGAATGTATTGATTTTCATACCGTTTAGTTCATATACGGAATAAGTTTGTGTTTCAGACCAGAAGAAGAATAACTTATTATTGTAAACCGTAATTTTTGGTAGGCTAAAATCATAGGGGATATCTATCTGCCATGGTGGTCCTTCAGTGCCCGCTTCAGAGATCGGTTGGCAGGTAAACTTCCCGGGTTCTTTATTTCCTTGATTATAAATGGAGAATACAAAGGCTTTGCTTTTTTCTCGAACTATTTCTATATGCGTTATCTTACCAGCATCAATGGAGTATACTTTCTGATTATTCAGAAAAACAGATGTTTGTGTATAAGTTAGAATCTGACTATTAGAAAAAGGTTTTATTATTTGATTTTCGCCAACAAAGAAAGTTTTTTCAAGGATAATTTTATTATTGGAATAAATATTAGAACTCAAAAGGGTAAAGGAGAATATGGTGTAAATAGATATTTTAAAGGATACATGCATGAGTGATTTTAATCAGTTTGTTGCATTTAATGTGATAGGATAATAAAACAAAGGAATTCATTTAACATAAGAAAATAGCATACACTGTTTAGCGGTAATTACGAATGTTAAAAATATTGTTATTTCATGTATTATTTCTCTGTTTTCTATTTATTTTCAGATTAGTTTTTTTAAATATCAATAATAATTGGAGAGTATTTTTGAATAATATAATAACATGTTTAATTATGGTGTTTTTTTTATTCCAATCCCTTAGTGGAAATCATAGTGAAAGATCTGCTACTTCACTAGAGTCAAGGGGTATGGCAGACACTCTGAGTATTGGGCTCGATGATACAGTAAATATAGGCTTTGCACCTGGTGATGTTATGTTGGAGGTTTTTCAGGCACCAGGTGATCTATCATTACATGGAGTGGGCCTGGATATCTTTCAGTGGAACACAGATGGATCGACCCCCAGTCTTAAGGTTGAAGTATTTAGACCAGGAACAGTGGGGTATCCGTATCTATCCACAGGAGACATGTATGAACTTGGGGCTATGGACGAAAACGGATGGATAGGATATGCCCATCCTGGAGATAATGATTCTATTTCTCATCCAGATATTAATTCTGCTACCGGGCTGACATGGAATAGTTTCAGTAATGAAACAGGAACTTGCGCCAGTGCCACTGAAGTCATGAATGGACAGCCTGTCCTAGGGCCTAAGGTCTTGCCCACAGGTGATGATGTATTGGTTACGCGGCCTGCTGATGGATCGACGGATCTTTTTCTTGCTGATTTTTCATCGGGGGGAAGTACTCAGTTTTCAGAGGGTGAAAATATAGCAGTGGCAATAACATACATGCCCGATGATGCTGGCGATCCTGAGAATGAAAATTCGGTGATTCATTTAAATGCGGGAGATGCATCTAATCTTTACCCTGCTCCCGGATTAAAGTATTATGGTTCAGGATGTAGCGGACCTAGTGGTGAGCATGGATGGCATATTATGAGCTCAACATGGAAGTTTCAATATGCAGTAACAATTTGGAGCGATATAGGTCCAACAATTGATATTTATCACGTGGGTATGTCTTCTACAACCGGGTTACCGGAATCTGTACCACCATGGGAAGAAGTAAATGTATTTGCAATTGTAAATGATTCCAATCCAGCCGGGGGTGATGAAGGGGTTGAAATAGTAGGTTTGCACTGGCAGAGAAATTCATTAACAGCGGATACAAATTCAATCGCTATGTCTGAGCTTTATAACCTTGTCATCCAACAATATGTATACCACAAAAAAATTGAAGGATATGGGAATGGTACCATTATATACTGGTGGATATCTGCTCAGGACGTAGAAGGGAATATTTCGACAACCAATAAGAGATCTTATATCATAGGTACTCTCTCAACAGAAGATGAGATGGCTCCATCTGGTTTTTCTCTTGGTGGTAATTACCCTAATCCTTTTAATCCTGTGACAAATATTTATTATACCATAGATTCATTTTCAGAATTAAACATTACAATCTATGATGTACTTGGTAAGCAGGTCAGAAATTTATTTCAAGGGAAAGTAGGTCCTGGTAATCATTCTATTTATTGGAATGGAAAAGATCAAGCTGGCGCAGGGCTCCCTACCGGCGTTTATTTCTATCGGCTAGAGTCAAAAGGAAGATACCTTTTTGGCAAAATGATGCTTCTTCAGTAAGTATTCCGTTTATCATTAATATAGTTTGTTCTTTTCTATATATAAATATCATACTATTGTTTTTGCATTTTTCTGTACACTCCTAGCAGCCCAGGTAAGCACGATTTCCGGCAGGGTCCAGGATCCGGGTGGTGATAAACTAGCGGGGGCAAATATCATTGTAAAAAACACCGAGTATGGTACTGCTACTGATAAAGATGGGAAGTATCGCATTCAGGATTTACCCGCAGGTTCATATGAAGTCGTTGCTATGTACATTGGTCGTAGAACGGTTATAAAAAAAATACAACTTAAGTCTGGGGAAAACATCACTCTAGATTTTCAGTTGAAACAGTCTATGATTGATCTGGATGAAGTGGTTGTTGCCGCGAGTTTCAGCGAGCGTAAAAAGAGAGCACAGGCATCACCGGTTACAGTTATTTCACAGGATGAATTGCGACGCCTTCCGGTTCGAAGTGTTGATGAGGTTTTAATGGGAAGGGTCCCCGGTGGGTATGCAAATCTTCCTCATAGGCCAGGCCAAAATAATTCTGCTTTCACACTTCGTGGCGGTACCAGCGGTTCAGGCAGGCCGCTTGGTGATGTCAAAATTTATGTGGATGGGGTAGAACTACTTGGTTTTGATGTACAATCCTATCCCGGAATCGCAGATTTTATTGATCCGAGCGATATCGAAAAAATAGAAGTACTTCGAGGTCCAATGGGTTCAACGCTGCATGGCTCTAATGCCCAAAGTGGCATTGTCCATATTTTTACAAAAAGAGGGTCGAACTCTAATAAAAATACATGGAAAGTAAAACTTGCACGGAAAAACACGGATGCACCAATATTGGGCAAATCGGTTTTTGGGCAAGAAGTTTCATTTGGATTCAGTGGCAGAAGTTCACCAGAAATAAGCTTTAATCTCGGTGCTAATAAAACAGTAGATGAAGAAGTAATGCCCAGCAATGGAAAAAATGTTGAACAACTAAAACTCCACGGGGCAATGAATGTGAGAATAGGGTCAGCAGTTGTTGATGTGAAGACCTTCCAAAGTTGGGGAGAGCAAGGATTTATCAGCAATCTTTATCACTTGTTAAAATATCAGGAAGAGCGAGGCTGGACGAATGCTCCTAGCCACTGGGATTTTATACCATCTGATGGTTCTATTGCATATTACAAACCGGGGTTTAGCTTGAATTATATCCAGAATTTTACCCCGAATTTGTACCAAAACCTTGTAATCGGGAATGATACTAGGCAATCTCTGTATAAAAAAATTGGGAGCAGTGGTAGCGAAGCTTATTTAAAACATGATTGGAACCGAACAACAATTAACTACTTTTGGCACTTGAAAAAGAAATTCCCGAATCTAGTTGAGATTGATATTACTACCGGCGCACAGCGAACAAGGAGCAGTAATGTGCGCTTATCTGGAACTGTTGAAGAGTCAAAAGATCAATATTATTATGAGGATTTTGATGATGCATCCCTTGTGGATCAAGGGTACACAAATATTGGATATTATGGTGAAGTTGTCTTGGGGTATCAGGACCGATTTTTTCTTACAATCGGTGAGCGAATGGAAGAGAATGAATATTTTGGAAAGGATTATGGTAGACACTATAGTCCCCGCTTGGGATTATCTTATATATTGGAATTTGGCAACCTGATTTGCAAGACTAGGGCTGCATGGGGCAGTGGCGGTATCAATCCCCCACAAGCCATGCAAGCGCTTCCAAGCGAATCTCAAACTTCAATTAATATTGGTAACCCTGATCTTCGGCCTGAGAAACAATCTGGCTATGAAATTGGAGGAGATTTCTACTTTGGTGATAACTTTTTTCTGGAACTAACTTATTTTGATCAACAGTTTTTGGATGGTATCCAAAATGACCCAAGTATAGATGACCTACAGACCCTGAAACAGGAATATTGGTATATCAATTTTGGTGAAATTATAAATAAAGGTTGGGAACTGGCTGCGAAGACAAGGATCGGTCCCCTTAATATAAATGCTACTTACTCGATTTTAGATAGTAGATGGGGCCAGGACACAATACGTCAGAATGATCCCCACTTTGAAGGGTTTTACGATGAAGGAGTCAGAAGAAATGATGTTCCGATTTCAACCGGAAACCTCTCGCTATCCTACAATCTCCCTGCGTTCTCTAAAAAGAATCCTAGAGATGGGGTGTTGGTTATAGATTTAAGTTACACTGGTAAAAAGAAAGGCAGAGACTGGCTCTTGTATTACGATGGACTTTATAATCCTGATGTAGAGCCTTACGGCTATTACAGCAAAGATTTATTGATTAACTATGATCCATACATGCTGGTACGGTTACGATGTAATTATTGGCTCATGAAGAATGTTAATATCTTTTTAGATATTCGAAATCTAACTGATCATGAAGATATATCAAGAGGCATTACTCAGCCTGCACTTGGAAGGCAAATGACCTTTGGATTAGATCTTGAGTTCTAACAATAAAATAATGGGATAAATGATATGATGTATAGAATTATGATTAAATCAAAATCATTAATAATATTTTTATGTATTGCATCCTGCAGTAGATATGATTTTTCTGCAACTTTTTCAACATCACCTGCTAATCCTAAAGCGGGAAAAACTTTAACAGTTCTTTATAATAGTGATGAAACTATATTAAAAGATGAAAGAATAATTAGAGCAACAGTTCGAATATATGGTACACGGGATTTCCCGAGTGCTTCCATGTTCACTAGGCCTAATAATGTGATTGATACGGAGCTTTACTTTCTAATGAAGGTCTCCAAAGGATGGGTAATGGATATTCATGTGCCAGACACTGCAGTTGGTTTGGTGGTGACATTTCAGAATGGAGAAAAGATTGATAATGGCGGCGGACTGGGGTACTGGATACCTTTATATGCACAGGATGGGAAATTATTAGAAGGAGCATTAGCAGGATACCCATCGGCCCTGATTCCGCGTGGGTGGGGATTTGATCTTGATCAGAGCCTTCATGCTGACACCCTATTATCATTTTATAATCAAGAGTTTTCTAAGTATCCTGAAAAAAAATCAGATTTTTTATTTTCCTATTTTTCTACGCTTAAGAAAAGCAAGGGCAAGAAGAGTTTTGAAGAGATTAGCGAAACGCTCTCTACGCTTGATAATAAACAAGAATTATCGGAAGATCGTTTATTTTTTCTGAGTGCATGGTACAGATCTATTAAAAACATGGAAAAATCTGAAAACTTTAAGAATCGTGCCCTTGGGATGTATCCAAAAGGAAAGTGGGCTCAGAGAGAAGCTTCCAGAAAATTCTATAAGATTGATGCGGTAAATGAAAAAAGGGACTTTCTAAATAAGTTTTTAGATCAATTCCCTGGTGCTACTGGTTTGGATTATATGTATGGTGTGGTCCTGGGACAGTATCTTCAACAGGCTGATTATCAGAGTACATTTGATTATTTTCAGGAACTTGATCAGAGAGTCTGGAGCACACGTCCTGTTTTTAGCGCGATCCAAAATACCGTTAAACCTGAACAAGAAAATGTTGGACTGGTACAGGCTATTGTTGAATCGATTCTAGAAAAAGCTCGTAATGAGTTAGATAATCCAACCAAACCAAAGTCAGCCCTTACTACCAGTGAAGATTGGATAAAGAAAAGATCATTGGCGCTTGCCGCTGCCTTGGACGCATCTGCAGCGGTCTATAGGGCAACTGATAATATCGATGCTGCTCAAGTAAATCTAAGAGAAGCATATGAACTTAGCGAAGGTAAGAATAAGCAAATTAATTCCAACTATGGTAGTCTCATATATGAGATTGGAAATCCTGACTCAGCTAAGATTGTTATTGAAAACAGTATCGTTAATGGGTACCAAACACCTGAAATGGAAACAGTTCTAAAAGAGATTTATATTTCAGTTCATGGATCAGAAAAAGGTTATTATAGTTATTTTTCCAGTATCAAAGCCAAAGCAATGAGTGACCTGAAATCGAAGATTCTGAAAAAAATGGTATCAGATCCTGCTCCGTTGTTTGCTCTGGATGATACAGATGGAGAAACTATATCTCTTGCTGATTATAAAGGGAAAATTGTTGTTTTAGATTTCTGGGCTACCTGGTGTGGTCCTTGTAAGGCATCTTTTCCAGCCATGAAAAAAGCCATGGAAAAATATACAGAAGTAAAATTCTTTTTTGTGAATTCGCGGGAAACTGCTAAGAATAAAATAGAAGCCGTTACTGATCTAATGACTGAAAATTCATATCCATTTCATGTGCTGATGGATGATGAAGACACTGTCTTTGAATCCTATAAAATAGCTTTTTTGCCAACAAAAGTTATTCTTGATGGGAGACAAAATATCCGCTATACGAGTATTGGTTACCTGGGTGAAACAGAGCTGTTGAATGAGTTGGACGTTTTGATATCCATATTAGAATCCTAGATAAATTTTTATATGTAAAAAAAATTTGTTCTTGGTTCTTATGATTTGACATTTTACATTAAATCGTGTGTGATGGGCACTAACGGTTACGTTAGTATCTAGCTTATAAATATAAATTTAAAAACAAAGGAACAATAATGAGGAAACCGCTATTATTAATCGTATCTCTTTTTGTACTGCAGACCGGTCTGGCAAATGAAAGTTATAATACAAACAGTGACTTTACGCTGGATTTTACCCTGAATGGTCATGGTGATCCAAACTTTGCTGAGCTATTGGATTCTGCTGGCCTCGGAGCACAAAGTGTTTTGGCTGGGATGGATTTTGACGGTGATGGTTTAGGGGAAATTTTATTTTCTATCGATGAGACCCTGGCTCCTGGTGGACCCGATCCCGGGAAACTAGGGTGCTATCTCTATGAAGCTGATGGCAATGGTGGGTATAACCATGTGTGGCATTTTGTTACTCCGGAACCTGGAAACAGTCTTCCCGGCATGTTCTATGGTGATATAGATGCCGACAGCCTCTTTGAGATCTATTTTGGTGTACCGCCAGCAGTTGGTTCTAACGATAATACCTGGGGGACATATATTTTTGAACAGAATGCTGATGGGAGTTTTCCTACGACAGCTACTATGCTCTTTCAGTACGGCTTGACATCTGCTGACAATTTCCGTCCGGCTGGATATGATATAGGTGATGTAGATGGAGATGGCAATTTAGAACTATGTACAGTTGACCGTGGTACCAGGAAACTCTCCATTGACCAACTTTCAACCACTGGTCTCGATGCATTTGCTGCTTTTACCAATGAATTTCTTGATACAGAGCACCTTGGTGGAGGCTCGGTCTATAACTTGGATATCACGGATTTTGATCATGATGGGCACAAAGAAGTATGGGTAAATACCTGGGATAATTTCAGTATGGCTGTTTTTGAGTCCGATGCTCAAGGTGGAATGTCTTTAGCCGCGGACCTGAATGGTATTTTCCCAGATGGTGACCCTGCATCTTTCCGCAGGAACGGGTTTGCCTTCCACGACGCAGATAATGATGGAGATCACGATGCCTGGTTTCCCATGACAAATGGAAAACTCTATTACCTCGAAAATGTTGTCAATGATTTAGATGAAATTGTACTTTCAGAAACAAATCAACAAACGAATGGTGGATTTGAAAATGGAACCACGGGTTGGGGCTTCTGGCCAGATCCGATGACCAACATGGCTATGATTGGCACTGGTGAAACGATGTTTAATACTGATAGTACCTTTACTGCGTCTGAAGGAGATAGCGCTCTAAAGATATGGGGATTGTATACCGCTGGTGGAACAAATATGGAAAATAACGTAATGCAAACCTATACTGGTACAACTGCACTAGCACCTGGAACAAAGTTTGTAGCATCTGCAGAATTCTATACCAATAGTGCTGATGATTTGAACCAGGATGATGCCCATGGAGTTCTGTTTGCAAAGTATTTTGGTGATAATTATGCCTGGATAGGTATGGAATCTGTGAATTTCGTAGATCAAGCTCCAGATCTATGGCACTATAAGGAAGTTCTTTGTACTGTTCCACAAGGCGCTACTATTGTTCAGGTTGGTGTTATGCATGTTCAACCCAGTGATACATCCCATGGTTCTTTCTATGTGGATGATTTCCGGATGAGAAATGCTGACTCAATTGGTGTTGTTCTTCTTTCTGCAGAGCACTTCACAGAAGTACTCACCTTTGGTGAAAGGAATCGCGGAAGCGATATGGGTGATATAGATGGAGATGGCAAAATGGATATTATTGCTGGAACTGGTACCAAGGAGACGGTTATGCGGATGGAATTTATGGGTGGAGATCCAACTGATGAGAGCCGATATGATGTTACCACAATTTTTGAGAGTAAAGGTGAGCCAGCAGATCGTTACTACCCGCTTGATATATCAGATAGTGACCTGGATGGTGATGGTAACCTAGAAGTGGTACTGACCAATCTTTATGCATCAAACGCTGACCAGCCGCAAATCTTTGTATTGGATAACAATGAATTTACCTGGGATTATGAAGGAGGTAATGA
The DNA here is from genome assembly GCA_913043235.1 of uncultured Fidelibacterota bacterium. GTDB lineage: Bacteria > Fidelibacterota > Marinisomatia > Marinisomatales > UBA1611 > UBA2134. Next base: position 3,239 of record CAJWLO010000037.1, on the reverse strand, counting down.
AGCTTGGCATCTGGCAGATAATTGGTCAATCGCTGCTATTGGTAGAAAGGCAGACGGTGATTCATTGTTCCAGGAAGATCCAACCGGTAATAGCAGAACAGCTATTGGTGGTATGGACATGGATGGTGATGGCGCGCATGAAGTAATCGCAACGGACTATGTCGGGAAAAGGGTACTGGTTTTTGAGTATGATGCAGCCAATAATGCCTTCGATGTAGTCTGGGCATCTCCTGTTGTAGATAGTGTTAACACCTACGGCACATCTAATCCACGAACAGTAACTGTTGGAGATTTGGATGGTGATGGCAAGCATGAGATTATTTTCCCTTCAAGCAATACAGAAGCGGAAGGATATCATATCTACGAGTGGGATGGTGTCATGGGTAGTGATAATTATGGAACTACTTTCTCAGCAAACTGTCAGGTTGAAGTAGATACCTGTTGTGCTGGTACAAGTGCCGATGATTATGGCGCGTCTTTCCGAGGCGACCATGAGCGTATTACCGTTGCCGATGTGGATGGTGATGGACAGCAGGAGTTAGTTACAGCTGTTCGTAGGGGTGGACCTCGTGGTACCCTGATTGTATCTCTATCTGATGGGGATGATATCGTTCATAATTCTGGCGGTGGTTTTGAAACTTGGATTACAGAGTTTTTTGTTGATCGAGGATCTTATGGAGGTGGGTCACCCTACCACGCACTGCCTGCTGACTTAGATGGTGACGGGAAACATGAGCTGGTTAACCATACCTGGAACTACTTCAATTTCTATAATATCACATCCACAGGTGCAAACGAATATGCAGTTGCTGAAGCGGGTTCTGAAGACAGCTACTACCAGGCTACCTATCCAAGTGATCAGGTATCTCTTTTTGGCGGCGCTGCTGGTGATATTGATGGTGATGGAAATGATGAAGCTTATTTTTCCAGTTACGGCACAAGCTGGGGTGTGGGTACTAATGATGTTTATGTCATAGACTATGATGCAGGTGATGATGTGCTCACAATCAATGGAGATCATGTCACAAAAATAGGAAACGCTGGTACGTTCCATGCTGCTATTGGAAGCGGTTATGATGGAGGTGGAAACACTGTCTTTTTTGGACGTGGGCGACCCAATGTTATCGGTCTGGAATATATTGGTCCTGATCCGTCTCATGCAGGTAGCTATTTGGAAAAAAACATTTACTGGGGTGAGTTAGATGTGACCGATAAACTAACCACAACAGATACTGCTGGTGTTGTTACTGTTAAGCATACTCAAAAATGGGGATTTGTTGGTAAGGTAACTACAGAGTGGGATGGAGCATCATTGGATTTTGATATGGATAATAAAAAAGAAATCCTGCTGTCTTTTCAAAATGTCCGGGATAGCCTGACCCATACATCTCATACTTGGAATGCAACTGATGCTAAATACGATACTGTAGTAACAAAGGTTGAAAATCCAAAGGCATGGACATTCCTATTGCTTGAGAATGGCACGGATCAATTGGATGCCGATGAGCCAATGATGTTTATTAATCCAGAAGAATACCGCTTAGCTCAAAATTACCCGAACCCGTTTAACCCCAATACCACTATAGAATACACAGTGCCTATTAACAGGAAGGTATCCGTTCGTGTGTATAATATCACAGGTCAATTGGTAAATACTCTTGTTGATAACCAGCTTGTTAATGCTGGGACTCATAAGGTGGTCTGGAACGGTAAGAATAATCTTGGCAGACAGGTGGCAACAGGTATGTATCTTTACAGCCTGGAATGGGCCGGTATGAAAAAGGTCAAGCGTATGACACTGGTCAAGTAATTCGAACAATTAATTTTTGATTAATTGAATTCAATAAATAAGGGGAATACCTAGGTGTTCCCCTTTTTATTTTCGAACCAAAGATAAATTAAATTATTTATTTTATTATAATTGTTAGCATAAATAGTTTATTAGAATAAAAATACCGCTACTATAATGAGAAAGTATTTCATTTTGATTAGTCTATTAGGTATGCTATTTGCTTCCAATGGTAAGATAGCAGGAAAAGTCACTCAGAAGACCAATGGTAGCCCTGCAGTTGGTGTAAATATAGTTCTGATAGATACCTATCTGGGTGCGGCTACAGATGAAAATGGAACCTTTCGTATCCTGAATATACCTCCTGGGACATACTCTGTACGTGTGGATGCAATCGGATTTGCAACCATCACCATGAACGATGTCCGAGTTACTACAGCGCAGACCACAGAACTGAGTTTTGAGTTGGAGGAAGCAGTGGTAGAAGGGCAGGAAGTCGTGGTTGTTGCTGAAAGGCCACTGGTACAAAAGGACCTAACCGCATCTCAGCGAGTTACAACGGCAAAAGAGATTGCTGATATGCCGGTGGAATCTTTTCTGGGTGTATTAACCACACATGCAGGTGTTAACCAGAGTGCTGGAGGTGCGCTACATGTTCGAGGCGGAAGAAGCAATGAAGTGGGCTATTTTATTGATGGAGTCTCCGTATCTAATCCCTTCTATACTAATTCCTTGGCGGTAGGTATTAGCAACAAGGCTCTGGAAGAAATGAAATTGGTGAGTGGTGCCTTTAATGCGGAATACGGCAATGCCATGAGTGGAGTTGTCAATGTAAAAATTAAAGACGGTGGGAAAAATTATGACGGAAGCCTTTCCTATTACACGGGAGATTATTCTTCGTCCGCTAATGATATTTTTCCCAATATTAATAACCAGAGTTTTACAGCAAACAGTACTTTTGACGGTTTTATTTCAGGGCCGGTATTGCCATTCCTTGGTGATAGATTGACATTTAATATATCATTAAAACGTAGCAAGAGTGAAGGCTATCTGTACGGTATCCGGGAACATAACCCTAGTGATTTTGCTTATTTCCCTCCTAGTGGAGACTGGTATATACAAATCTCTGGAGACAGCAGTTATGTCCCTATGAACCCTAGTGAGAGTACCAATGGACTGGCAAAGTTAACGTTAAAACTTACTCCCAGTATTAAAATCTCTACTCAATCTATTTTGTCCCGATCCCAGAGCAAAAGTTATTCCCATGCCTATAAATACAATCCAGATGGTGTTGGCACTGGATACTCTGCAAACAATAATCACTCCCTCAAAATAAATCACTCACTGTCTCCCAAAAGCTTTTATGAAGCTAATGTATTCATGAGTGATACAGATTATAAAAATTATTTGTATGAAGACTCCACGGACAGCAGATATGTTTCCACTGATT
>CAJWLO010000036.1 GCA_913043235.1 uncultured Fidelibacterota bacterium | reverse complement strand
GTTGGGGTACTAGACTGTTGTACGGTGTATGGCCTTTCTAAATTTTGGTATGACGGAAGAAGGAAGTGTTGTGATGATAAAGAGATGGATCAAAAAACGGGTTTTACCAAGTTTCATACTGTTGACAGTTATCAATGCCCAAGTATTGGCCGATAGAGTGAAAGATATCGCTGATGTAGCAGGAGTCCGATCAAATCATCTTGTAGGCTACGGGTTGGTTGTTGGATTGGCTGGCACTGGGGATGGAAAAGATCTGCCGATAGCAGGCCAAAGTCTTAAAACTATGCTTTCCGGGCTAGGGGTTGCTGTTGATGGGCCTGTGTCAGATTACGATCTCCGGACGGAAATTGCTAATGACATTAAACAAAATGTTAAGAAAGACCTTGAGGTAGATAACGTTGCTGCTGTCATGGTTACTGCGGAAGTACCACCATTTGCTAAACCAGGGCAGAAATTCGATGTGAACGTATCGGCTATAGGTAAAGCGGAAAGTCTGCGAGGAGGTAGTCTTTTGCTGTCTCCATTGCGTGGCGTGGATGGTTCGATCTATGGATTGGCACAAGGTGGGTTGACTGTGATGGCGGCAGGTGCTGAAGGGGCAGGTACTAGTGTTCAGATAGGTGTCGCAACTTCAGGACGAATCCCTAGTGGTGGAATTCTTGAAAGAATGATAGAAACGCCTTTTGATAAGTCCGAACATATTGTACTCAATGTTAAAGATGGTGATTTTTCGACATCCAATGCCCTTACAAGTGTTATAAACGAAACTTTTGGCCCTGGTGTAGCGAGCGCTGTAGACGGTGTGTCGGTAGCAGTAAAAGCCCCAAGAGATTTAACTCAAAGAGTGAGTTTCATGAGTATGATAGAGAATTTGGAGGTGGAACCCGGTGAGCCTCCAGCACGAGTAGTTATTAATTCTAGGACCGGCACCGCAGTAATCAATCGAAGTGTAAGGGTAACTGCAGCCGCTGTAACACACGGTACTATTAGTGTTCGAATTTCTGCTACAAATGAAGTAAGCCAGGCGGGAGCACTCGCGCAAGGCGGGCAAACGCAAGCTGTCCAAAATGTTGATATTCAAATTGATGAACCTGAAAACAAAATGTTCCTATTTAAGCCGGGTATTGAACTACAAGAAATAGTTGACGCGGTTAATCAAGTTGGTGCAACTCCCTCGTCTTTGATAGCGATCCTAGAAGCGTTGCGAAGATCTGGAAGTTTGAGAGCTGAGTTGGTGGTGATTTAGGATGGATAAATTCAATCTATCTGCTAGGAGTCATTTTGATTTTTCTGGTCTAGGAGAATTAAAGGCCCGTGCGCAGAATAAAGATGAGAAGGTTGCGACTGAAGTTGGGTCACAATTCGAAGCGTTATTTGTGCAGATGATGCTGAAGTCGATGAGAGAAGCGGCCGTTCCTTTAAAAAGTGGTTTGTTAGATTCTTCGGTTACAGATACCTTTGAGGAGATGTATCACGGAGAGCTTTCCCAGGAAATTGCTAAGAGAAACAGTTTAGGTATAGGAGAATGGATTCTGAGTAGTATCCAAAATAATTCTTCAGTAGACAAAAGTACTAGTGGTAAAAATTCTCAGATATCTGCGAAATCTTATGGAGCAACGGAAGAAACTAATCTGGCGACCAAAAAAGAAATTAAGTTGTAATTAATGAATAAACAAATGAAATCTGAAAATCCAATTATCAGAGTAGATAAAGAAAATGAGTGACTTACTGTCTATAGGCTCCGGTGCTGCTCATCTTTATAGGCAAGCTTTAGCGACGGTCAGTAATAATATCGCTAATCTGAATACAGATGGATATTCTCGACAAGACGTATCGATGGCCGAAAATAACCCAAGCCAAAAAGGTACGATATATCTTGGTACTGGTGCTAGGGTTACAGGAATAGCTAGGGCCTATGATGAGTTCGTAGAGCGAAGTTTACGAGATAGCGGTAGCGATTATTCTACACAGGCACCGATGATAGAGTACGCGAACCGAATTGTTGATTTAATGGGGTCGGAGGCGTCTGGTTTATCGAACGTTTTAGATAAATTTTTTGCTTCTGCCCATGAATTGAGCGCAGATGCTGCGTCTACTACTTTACGAACGGTATTTCTTAGAGACGCGGACTCGGTGGCTGACAGATTTAGAGAATTATCTAGTCACTTAGATAGTTTAGATCAAACTATCCAAGAGAATATTAAATATCAAATAGATTCAATTAATAGCTATCATATACTGAATTAGGATACACTTTTGTAGGATACAAGCCCCGTATCCGTTCCATCACAACTCCCGTATGTATGGATTTATATATAGTTTTTTAGAGTCCGTGAGCATAAAGAGAGTAACGCGAATTAAATATAATCCTAGTGTATAGGTGATAATATCAGATGATTTGTGTGCGGTAATGTTATTCAGTTAGTAATTACCTTTTCTAACTAAACTTTGCTAGCATTTAGAATAGTTTATTATCGTCTAATTCTTTAATCATATCATTCAATTAATTTATAGTTTGTAGATTTGTTTACGGTTCCACCGATTACTAAGCCAGCAGAAATGATTATTAAATTTTTAATAATGTATTGGCCTTCAAGTGTTAGACCAAAAGGGAAATTTGTAAAACAGATTTCAGGAAGCAAAACTAATGGCAAAAACGTCCCAGGCATTTGAAGAAATAACAGGAAAATAGAAATTCTGATTAAGGGTTTTATGCACATTGTGATTCCTATGACAACTTCCCACCAACCTAAAAACTTTACAAAACTTACTTTGTCATCGAACCAATAAACGGTATTGGTTACCAATTCTTGTGCAGGGCTGATTCCAAACGGTTTTAGAAATCCAAACCATACAAAAATTAATCCAATTGAAAATCGTAAAAAAATAATGCCATAAATAAACATATACCGTGAAATTAGCTTATCTATTATTTTTATAATGTTTTTTATCTACAACGTAGAAGCTTTTTTTTATTTACGAATCAAACTTTAGAAGAATATACAAAATAAAAATCATACCAAGATTATCATGTATGGATAGGTTTTTAACTATAAAGCCTTGCTTGTTTTACAAGCATATCTTTATAACTTTTTCGTGTCAAACATGGCTCGTCAAAAGAAATAAAATATTTTGTTTCATTAGCCACAACATAATACCCATCTATACAAAGGCTTATCATAGTGGCTTTGTCACAGTTAAGACCATATTGGGCATTTAGTGATGCTGTAATTGCTTCAGAATGATCTTCATTCATATGGCTAATAATATCTTTTTCAGCTTCAGACCATTCTATATTTAGTTGGTGCCAATCTTCAGGTTTTAGCCATGCAATAGCACCAAATCCTCCTATCCATCTAATTTGAGATGGAACAAATTTATAGAAATTAAAATCATGCATATTTGCATAAGATTTGCTTTCAGGTAGCATATTAAAGTAGTGATCCTGAATTAGGTCGCTTCTTTTTTTGTCCATTAAGCTTAAATCACCTAACAGTGTTAATCGATTGCTATTTTGATTATCACCTTTTTCATTCACTTTAAATATTGTCAAAGAAGATTTTGAGTCTTGCATAAGATTTTTAGTGTGCTCTGCAAGATCACTAAAATAAAACAAAATAGTTCTATCTTTAGCAGATACATAGCTCACAAAACTTCCAAACGGATAACCGGAAAATTTCTCAGACATAGTTGAGAGTATTCCAATTTCAGATTCCCTCATTAATCTTACCGCATCATTTTCATACTTTGATAATTTGTTGCTCATTCTATTCTCTAATTATAAAAATTAATACCTTTTAAATTTTTGTCAACACTAATAGGAATATTAAAAACTGTGCTTAATAAATCATTTCCAATCAATCCCTTGTTATCCCCATAATATGCAATTTTACCATTATTCAAAACTGCAATTTTATTAGAGTACTTCATTGCTAAATTAAGATTGTGAATGATTAGAAGAACCCCTAATCCTAACTTAGCCTCATTTTGTAAAACTTTTATTAATTGCAGCTCGCGATATAGATCAAGATTAGAGGATGGCTCATCAAGAAGAATGTATTTTTTTTTCATATCATGATCTTTGCTCCAGATCTGTAATAAAGTTCGAGCAAAATGAACTCGTTTTTTTTCACCGCCTGACAGATAATTAAATTTCATATCAAGGAGATCGTTTACATCGCATTTTTTTGATACTTCCGTAAGGGCTGAATTAAAATCTCTTAGGGAGGTTGTAAAACCCTGATTTATCCAACCCATTTCAATAATTTCTCTTACGGTATAATCATAAATAATTTGAGTTGATTGAGTCATCACGCTGCGCATTTTAGCCTGATTCATAATAGAAATTTCCTGAAGGGCTTCTTCATGATAAAAAATATTTCCTTGAGTGGGTTGTAAATCACCTGATAATAGTTTGAGAAATGTTGATTTTCCAGAGCCATTAGGTCCGACAACTGTCAAAATCTCACCCGAAATAACTTCTAAGGAGATATCACTTAGAATAGTTTTATCGCTATATGCAAAGCTGAGATTTTTTGCTTTAATGCTCATATTTTTTAATTTTCAAAATTAACCATAAGAAAAAAGGGGAGCCTAACGCACTAGTAATTAGCCCAATAGGCAACTCAGCGGGCTGAATGACAACTCGCGATACCAAATCAGAAACCACCATTAAGCTAGCACCTAAAATTGCAGATGCGGGTAAAACATAATTATTATTTACACCGCCCATCATTCTAACTAAATGCGGTATAACCAATCCCACAAATCCAATCATCCCAGAAAGTGAAACGCTTATTCCTACAATCATTGCTGATGAAATGATTATAGCAAATTTTAGTTTTTTTACATCAACGCCTAAACGATAAGCTTCGGATTCACCGAGCTGTAGTATATCAAGCGATCGGGAAAATTTGAATATCCAAAATAAATTAATGGAAATAACTATTATAGCTGGTAAGACTAAGGGCCAGGTTACGCCTCCAAAACTACCCATTGTCCAAAAGGTTAAACCGCGAAGCTCTGCATCGTTGCTGATATAGGTTAAAATTCCAATACAAACACCAACGAGCGCATTGATAGCAATTCCAGCCAATAGCATGTAGGAAATACCTTGACTCTCAAAGCCTTTTGTCAAAGTATACAGTAAAAATATTACTCCACTGGAACCTAAAATGGCGCCCATTGGCACCATGTAAGGACTAAGCAGAAAACTTGGAGTGCTTGAGGATCCGATGACAATAATGCTGGCAGCACCTAATGCCGCACCAGCAGAAACTCCTATGAGACCCGGATCGGCCAGTGGGTTTCTGAATAAGCCTTGCAGGCACGCACCGGATAGGGCAAGAGAGGCTCCTGCAAACATTGAAAAAATGACTCTTGGGGCTCTAATTTGAAAGAGGACTGTTTCAGAAAGTTCTGAGATTTCACCAAAGATCACCTCAGATAAGGATATTTTATAGCTGCCGAGCACTAATGCAACCATTGCTGAAATAGTTAAAAATCCAGCCAAAGTAAATAAAATGATATATTGGTTTGAGTAAACATTACTAATTGACCCCCGAAATGAATTCATTTTTGATCAGATATTTTTTTTGCCGCATTTAAAGCACTCAGAATTGTCCGAGGGCTAAAACCCAGCATTGCCATTGCATCATCAGTAATTATGTTATCATTTTTGATGGCTGATGTTTTTTGCAGAAGGATGTTTTTTTTAAGGCTAACAATATCAGAATTTTGATGAACATCTCGCTGAGGAATAAAAATATAATCGGGATTTTGCTGAATGATGGATTCAATGGTTACTGGTTTCCACCCATCAACAGAGTTGTAAATGTTTTCTATGCCTGTCAAAGCAATAAAGCCATCACCTGATGTCTCAGCTCCAGCTACTACTGGAGAAGTGCCTCGCATACTCAAAATAAGCATCCCCTTTTTTCCTGAATTACTATTAATTTTTTTTAATTTTGATAGGGAAGAAATTTGCGACTTCAGTTTCTTATTTATTTGTCTTTTAGCAAAACTTTCTTCTCCCAGGACCCTTGCAACGCAATCAATTTTGTCCATAATTCCTGCAATAGTCCTTTCTTCAGGAATGATTCTAACATCTACATTTACTACTTCTAGTTGGTTGAGCACATTTGGAGGTCCCATATCATCTTCGCCTATTAGTAAAGTTGGATGCATTGATAGCAAGCCTTCAATTGAAAGGTTTCTAACATATCCAATGGAGGGGAGCTCAGTTACTTGTTTTGGATAGATAGAAGTAACATCTGCTGCAACCAAGTAACTGTCAAGATTTAAAAAATAAATAATTTCAGCTACTGATCCACCAGCAACAATAGTTTTTGAAGGGTCAGCAGATTTTGCACAAGTTTTATTGATTGTACCTTGTGCAGATAATTGAACGAATTGTAGCAAAATCAATACATTGAATAATTTTATCATTAATAAAATTAGCTAAGATTGAGACTCATTATCAATAATTATTTTTTTACATTTTTATTAATAGGCTGTACTTTTATGCTCAAACTGGTTGCGGATTGTCCGAGCCTTTTAATGGTGAAGTAGATGGTAGGTGGCTCAAGTTATCTGAGGGTGTTTTCAAGACAAACATTGCACATCAATATGCACTTAATCAGCATACGCAACCGATACTACTTGAGATGCGTGACAATGTAGAAAGCAATATTGGTGTTCGTGGTCATGGTAGTAAAGGCTACGCAAGACGATGGTTGATTAAGAAGTATTCTAAAATGTTCAAGAAGGTTGCTAAAGCAGAGGACTTTGCTCAGCATTCTTTAAAGCACTTGCGATATACTTACGCTGTAAGAAGGTAGTCAATAACGGGAGACATTAAAACCGTTGCAGATGAATTAGGTCATACGAGTATTAATACTACAGTTAAGAACTATGCTAAGATAAAGCCAAGAGTATTAATGGACGACTTTGTATCACTAAAGACAATACTACAAGCGAGACTTGGTAAAGATACTTACGATACTGAGCTTCACTTATTAATGAATATTCCGCTACAAATAGCCTAAAAGTGGCTATTAGGATACGGTATTGTAGGATACAAATCTGATATAGATTATTAAGTGTAATTATATAGGTATTTAGAACAAAGTGACACCACCTTGCCAAGGTGGATGTCGCGAGTTCGAACCTCGTCTCTCGCTCGGATAAGAAAACCCTGTTTTATAACTGGGGTTTTTTATATCAACTATATTAAATATTTTAACGAATTAATATGTCCTTAATTATAAAATCATTAAAATTAAGAGCTAGATTTTTTGATATTCATCACAAAATAATAAATATTATTTCTTTAATTTTCAAATAAACAGAAAAGCGTTAAAAATATGTATAATAAATAATATGCTCTATGTTAATGAAAATGGAGAAGCCTGCTTAGATGGGGAATGCTACAAAATTGATCAATAAATCTATTAGATTAGTAAAACAAATTAAAAGGAGTTTATAAATGTCTGTATTTATTTCGTTATTTACTTTTTTCTCTGGACTTATTGTAAGTGAGCCAACTGCCAGTATCCCTGCAATTACTACCCATAACACTTCTGATAATACAGATTTTTATAGACAAACTTGTAACAGGGGTCCGGGCCCTTGGTATATATACGATTATGAAGGACGACAAGGCCTCTCTCTCTTAAACCGCAATGGTATAAGTTTTTTAAATAAGAAAGGAACCGTTCTTTTCTGTGAAGGTGATTCTTTTTTTTCTGGTCTTGTCACCACAAATGAAATCAATTTTGTTGGATTTGGTGATCGTGAAAGAATTCGCGTCAAGCCGGTTGAAAACCAATATTTTAACATTTTAAGTTTGCGATTGGAATCTCTGAATCAACTTTTCTCAGTGCTTGAGATTACTCAGGATGATTTAACACTTACTGGTCTTCATATCGACGACTATCCTGAAGGGCTAATATCGCCAGAATCGGAGAAGAGGCTTAATATTTCTATTGAAAATATTACTTTTACTCAAGACTATATCGATCCTGAAAAATTTACAGATGATTATAGTCGTTTGAATGGCCTAACACCAGAATTTGAAGATAATCCTGTTTTTGATTTTAGATTAAAGGAGAAAGCCTTTAAAGATGATAATTATGATGGATTAGATATTAATGAGGGATTAAGTGGGCATGACCCTGCTGCAATTCAAATCAATAGAATGGGTACTGATCTTCGCATGAATGGGGTTATTTTTAGTAATCATACATTTAACCGTCAAATTGTGCGATTGCATACTAATTTGGATTTAATAATGAATGATGTTGAATTTTCTGATAATAAAAATAATTTATTGCTTGCTTCCAAATATATTAAAAACTCACAAATTCAAAATATTAAGATACATAATAACACTTCAGCAGGTTTTAGTTTTTTTAACACCTCCGATCCTTTTCCAGGCAATAGCGAGATTAAATTACTAGGTGGAGTTATTTCGAAGAATGAAAGTATAAGATTACTTATTATGGGAATGTCAACTTATATTAATGAAATATCTTTTGAAAAAAATGGTTTTGGAAGATGGGATCCAGATTCACCTGGTTTATCTAATTATATAAAAGTTATTGCTAATAGATATGATGATGTGAAAATCCATAATTCCAATTTCAATGAAAATAAAAATTTTTATATTACTTTAGCTAATGGATGGGGAAGTATCACAGAGTCAATTTTTATAAAGAATCACTCAACTGGAGGTATGTTGAGATTTTCTGGATTGGGACATAAGTTGGATAATACAAGATTTGAAAGGAATAATATTCAAAGTGTTATGGGTTTAATTTTAGTTAATTCTGAGGTAACCTTATCTGACTCCTATGTAGCACATAGTTATTACAATTATGAACGTACTGAATCAAGAGTTCCTTTTTTTATTTTTTCTCTTATAGGAAAAGAATCTGTTAATTATGCCACTTTCGATAGATATGTTTCTGACCCCGTTCAAACAAGTGAAATCAATAGAATGATTAGCTTTAAGAATACTTTCTTTGAGCATAGTATGAGAAGTGTGAGAGATGAAGCGACAATAATCGGATTTTATGATCTTGAGAGTGATTCTCCTATAGTTGAATTTAAAAGATTTGAGGAAGGGCTTAATACATTGGATTGCTATTGGGATGGTAGGACGCTTTGTAGATAATTAAAATCTCTATTAATGTATAATATTTAGCATTCGTTACATGAGCACCGCCTTGCCAAGGTGGATGTCGCGAGTTCGAACCTCGTCTCTCGCTCCACTAAAAGCCTTCGTTTTATGACGGGGGCATTTTTGTAGCCTATAAGTCAAATAGAATCAAGTAATTCCAAATAATAACTAAAAGCAGCGTATCCATTTGTAGATTATATAAAGTAGGTATATCTCTGATTAAGTTTGATATAATGGAAACAGAAAATCCCTCAAATTAATAAATCTAAAAAATAAATTATTTATATGAAGTTATGAAATTGATTTAAAACTAACTAAATGAAACTCTTTTGGGTTAAATAAAGACCTTAATAATGATAATTAAATTATAAATTTCACAGTATTTATCCCTGTATTTAAATAATAATCTGGATTTCGAGTGGTAAAGTTTCCAAAGATGATCATTGCAACGATTATGACAGTATCTATTTTAAGCCAAACAATAAATGGTGTTAGAGTAAGCCCCCCACGAATTGAAGGTAGCGAAATAATAATGGATGGCTATTTAGATGAAAGTGTGTGGGCGCAGGCAGAGAGCGTTAAAAACTTCCAAACCTATTTGCCAGTGGATGGCCGCTCCGCAGAAGATAATACGGAAATAAAGGTTTGGTATAGTTCCACTGCAATTTATTTTGGTATTGTTGCAGATGAAATACATGGCAAGGTTCAGGCAACGATGGCTGACAGGGATAATTTGGATCGAGATGATTTTATAACAATAATCTTGGATACCTACGATGACCAAAGATCTGCGTTTTCGTTTTCCGTTAACCCCTACGGGCAGCAAGCTGATGGTATACTGACTGATTTAAATGGTGGTTCTGGTCGACATTCGAGTCTGCCATTTAGAATTGATGATAATCCTGATTTTATTTTCTTTTCTAAAGGAAATTTGAACTCGAAGGGCTTTACTGTTGAAGTAAAAATTCCATTAAAAAGTATACGCTACCAAAATAAAGATGTACAAGATTGGGGATTTAATGTTCTCCGTAAGATACAGCATTCAGGTTATTGGAGCGTCATGGGCAATACGCGGATCGGAAAAGGATCATTCTTAAAACAGGGTGGATCCTTGGTAGGATTTTCCGGGTTTACAAAGGTAAAAAATTATTCCATCACTCCAGAGATCCGAGGTGATTTATCTAGAGGATTAAATGAATCAAAATATGTATCGAATAATTCCGATCCGTTGGGCATAAATTTCCGTTATGGTGTTTCCAGTAACCTCACATTCAACGCAACAGTAAACCCAGACTTCTCTCAGATAGAAGCAGACGTGGCTCAGGTTAATTATGACCCCCGACGTGCAATTTATTATCCAGAAAAAAGACCCTTTTTTATTGATGGAATTGAATTATTCCAAACACCAACACGATTAATTTATACACGTCGAATCATTAATCCTGCAGGTGCGGGAAAAATTGCAGGAAAAATTGGAAAAACTACGATCGGTCTAATTTCTGCGATCGATAATAAGGGAAGTTCATTAAGCTCCATTGAACCCGTTAACATCAACGTTTTACGATTGAAAAGAGATTTATCTGGACAGGATCATATAGGATTGGTTATAACAGACTTGCATCAAAGTAGGGAAGGTAATCGCGTATTTGCTCTAGATGGGAAATTGATTAAAAATGAAATATATTCGTTCAGATACCAAGGTGGATATAGTCAAACCAACCAAAATGGAGGAAAGGGGAGTTGGGTGCCGATGTGGGATTTAGCTGGAAATATGAATGGCAGATTTTGGCGAACCTCATTAGGCTTTAAAGGCTTCCATACTGATTTTAACCCGGCTGTGGGTTTTCTAGAAAGGGATGATTATGTAACCTTATCATCAAGTGTGACGAGGATTTTTTATGGTGAAAAAGACAAATTAGTAGAAAAACTGAATCTTTCACTGCGTTTGTCAGGGAATTGGAACTATCTGGCATTCACCTTAAATGACCCACCTGAAGATATTCGCTTATATCCTGGCTTTTCTATGCAGTTAAAAGGTGGGTGGCGCATATCGAACTTTACATGGATTGAAAAATTTGGCTATCCAAAGCAATTTTATACAAATTATTATTTAAAATCTAAAAATAGATTTATTGCATATTCAGGTACAAAAGCTCTGGCAAACTATGGCATGATGTTCACCTTATTCTCTCCTCAAAAGGAAAAATTTTCGGGTAATATAAAAGTTGGGTACGGTCGAGATCCAAACTATGAGGAGTGGGCTCCAGGAAATATTACTATTATGGAATCCTCATTAAATTTTACTCCCAATGACCAAATCCGATTATTTATTTTATACAACCAACAACATAATTATAGACCAAGCGATGGTAGTCTGGTCTCATCGAATAAGAGGCCCCGAATTAAAGTGGAATATCAAATTACACCTTCCATATTTTTAAGAGGTGTGATTCAATATGATTCTAGGTATAGGGATGCATTACGAGATAACTCAAGATCTGAATTACCCGTTTACGTCCAAAATTCAGATGGGGATTATTCCAAAACTAAACAATTATACCAGAATGATATTACAGCTGATTTTTTATTTTCTTATAGACCCAATCCGGGCACTCTGATTTTTATCGGCTATGGATCAGCTCTGACAGAGCCGGAGACCCTGAAGTTTAGGTCAATGACAAGACAGATGGACCGATTTTTCTTAAAATTGAGTTATTTATTCCAATCATGAAACGAATTGTTCTTTCCCTGATTATTTTTGGTCCGATCATCCTATTGCTTGTATTTATTCTATTGGTTTTATCAGGTGTATTGGCATTAAAGCCAACAATTTAATTTAGGATTTTTTCTCAGGAAGAAGCACCTTCATGGTGGGGTAGGGTATATTGATTTGATTGGCTGAGAATTGCTTATATATCTCTGTATTGACTGCATCCACAGTTCGGCCGCGAATCTCTGGTTTATAAATCCAGAACAATAACTGTAGTCGAATCCCCGATTTTGCAAATTCACGGAATCGAACGCGGGGTTCCGGGTGATTCTGCACGTTGTTATTTTCAATGGCGATATTCTTCAGAAGGTCCTTGACCGCATCAATATCGGACCCATAGGCCACAAGTAGCGTGATGCGAACCCTTTCAATATCTTCCGGTCCGCCACTTTCGTTTACAATTTTTGATGCCGCAATGACGGAGTTGGGGATGGTGATTTCAATATCATCTCTAGTCATAAAGCGTGTGGATCGCAATCCCATACTTTTTACATAGCCCCGTTCTCCTGTATCCAGTTGGATATAATCCCCTTCTTTAAATGGGGAGTCGGCCATGAGAAAAATACCTGCAAAAAAGTTGGCTACCGTATCCTTGGCGGCCAAACCGAGAACAACACCCAAAACACCAGCAGAGGCAAGAATACCATTAATGTTAATATCCCAGCTGAGGAATATAAAATAAGCGCCGAAAAGTCCGATGGCAATCTTCCCTAAATTATTAAATAGGGGGAGGGTTTTGGTTTGGAGGAGTCTATTTGTGGTTCGCCCTGATGTCCACTCCATGGAAATAATAAACACTTTAGAAATGAGAAATAACCAAATAAGAATGGTGGCCGTTTTAAAAATACCCACCAAGGCAAAATCTATATATTCAGGCAGATTGGCTGTTTTAACCGCCATGCCAAATCCAATGAATAGGATGGAGTAGAAAATAGGCCGGTGGAGGAGGCTAATTATTTGATCGTCCAAATCCGTTTTTGTTTTGGACGCAATCCGTTTTAGAATGCCCGTAAAGACCAAATCCGCAATTTTGGCCATGATAATGGATCCAAAAATGATGATGGCGCTACGGATTAAATGATTGGCAATCAGCGTATTGTAATTGTCGTTTAACCATTCCATAATGGCAGATAATATAGACATAGTTTTTGTTTCTTGGCTACGATATGTAAATAGTCATCTCGTTTTAATCTATATTAAAATAAATTATACCATTCAGTCGGAGGTTATTTTATGATAAAACGAATCATAATTTGTTGTTTTGCCGTATTATTGCCGATTATGGCCAATGGTAATGATGCAGATAAGTTAAAACAAGAATCAGTTCAATTGGTAGAGGATCAGGCAAAACTCATCCAGGAAATTGTCGATATGATCTTCAGTTTTGGCGAGTTGGGTTTTCAAGAAATTGAGACATCTAAATACCTGACGGATATTTTAGCTGAAAATGGGTTCAAAATTACCCATGGGATTTCAGGTATTCCCACGGCATGGATTGCGGAATGGGGTAAGGGTAAGCCTGTAATTGCTTTGGGATCCGATATTGACGGTATCCCCAAATCATCCCAAATGCCAGGCGTGGCCTATCACAAGCCCATGATTGAAGGCGCTCCAGGGCACGGCGAGGGCCATAATTCAGGCCAGGCTGTTATTGTGGCTGCAGCCATTGCTATGAAAGAGGTTATGGAGAAGAATCGGATCAAAGGGACACTTAAGATCTGGCCAGGCGTGGCAGAAGAACTGGTGGCCACCAAAGCCTATTTCGTTAGAGATGGTTTTTTTAAGGATGTAGATGCTTGTATTTTCACCCACGTAAGCAGCAATCTCTCCGTGACCCACGGTCAAGCCAGTGGAAATGGATTGCTATCTGTTGAATACACATTTGAAGGCAAAACGGCCCATTCTGCCGGTTCACCCTGGAGAGGTAAAAGTGCCTTGGATGCGGTGGAACTCATGAATATTGGGTGGAACTTTAAGCGCGAGCATCTTCGTCCACCCAATCGAATCCATTATGTGGTAACCGATGGCGGAGATCAGCCTAATGTGGTACCAAAACGGGCCTCTGTATGGTATTATCTCCGCGAATTGGATTATGACCATATAATGGAGTTATTTGATTATTCAAATGAAATTGCAGAAGGGGCTGCGCTTATGAGCGGAACAAAACTAATCTCCACACGAATTCTTGGTTCTGCCTGGCCCCGCCATTTCAATGAACCTATCGCAAGAGCCATGTACCAAAATATCAAAATGGTCGGATTGCCTATATGGGATGACAATGATCAATCCCTTGCCAAAGCGGTCCAAAAAGAAGCGGGAAATAAAGAATTGAAAGGATTAGCTACGGAGTTGGATTCACTTAGAGGTGGTGTTACTAGTCGAAATAATTGGGGTGGGGGCTCTGATGATATTGGCGATATCAGCTGGGCCGTACCGACAGTTACGCTTCGATTTCCTTCAAATATCCCCGGACTTCCCGGCCACAATTGGTTAAATGGGATCGCCATGGCAACTCCCATCGCCCATAAAGGTGCCGTTGCCGGCGCCAAAGTGACGGCCATGACTCTGGTAGATCTTTTTACAGATAAGGAACTAGTTAAGGGTGCAAAAAAATACTTTAATAAACAGACGCAAGAGACGCAATATAAGCCGATGGTTAGGAAAGCTGATGAACCTGCAATTGAATTGAATGCGGGTATTATGAATACATATCGGAATGAAATGAAAAAGTATTATTATGATCCAAGCAAGTATGAAACTTACCTGGATCAATTGGGAATCAAGTATCCAACTGTAAAAAAATAAGTTAAAATTATCATTAGAAATCTAACCACTATTTTTCTTCTTGCACTAACGGCATGTCAATTAAAGGAGGGAAATGGCTCCACAGCATGAAATATATGCAGAAGGAGGCCATTATTATGATCCAATTTATGGGGATTATGTGATAAAATTTGAAGGTGTACCTTTCATTGATAAAGATTGGTAAGGTATTAAAATGGAAAATTATTCAATCATTCAAATCGTTCAAATATTGATTGGTGCATTTTTAGGTGTTGCCATGGTCCAGTCCGGTGTAGATAAAATCACCGATTGGAAAGGAAACCACAATTGGCTGGTCAGCCATTTCTCTAATAGTTTTTTAGCTCAATTTGTTACGCCCATGCTGGGAACAGTGACGTCCTTAGAAACCATTGGTGGACTATTACTCCTATTTGGTGCCGGTAATGGCTTTATTTATGGTGATACGTATTATGTGCTTTGTGGCCTCCTAGTAATTGCAATAAACCTTTTGGCACTGTTTTTTGGTCAGCGGATTGCAAAAGACTATGAAGGTGCAGCTGTGCTGGTCAATTATTTTATTCTAACCATTATTGGTTTACTCACATTTCACAACTAATTCAGAGGATTTTATGAAATCATTATTTTTGTTCATTACTTCTATAGGGCTAATCGGATGTGCGCCACCGCAGGCAAAATCTAGTACTGATGGTAATCAACTGGGACCCATTGCCACCCAATTTAAATCAAATGGTAATCAACTGATCCATGCGGCAATGACGGATACAGCCGGGTTTGAACGATTAACTGAATTGTGCGATACGTTTGGTCCCCGATTCAGCGGTTCAGAAAATTTAGAAAAATCCATCGATTGGATACTGGAAGAAATGAAAGCTGATGGGTTAGATAATGTTCATGGTGTGGATGTTATGGTACCCAAATGGGTGAGAGGCAATGAATCGGCCCAAATGGTCGCCCCGTACCAAAAAAAGTTGGCCATGTTGGGCTTGGGTGGCAGTATCGCCACACCGACTAAGGGTATTACAGCAGACGTAATGGTAGTGAGCAGCTATGAGGATTTGGAAGCGCGCGCTTCTGAAGCCAAAGGGAAAATTGTATTATTTAATGTCCCATTTACGAATTATGGACAAACCGTTCAATATCGATCTGGTGGTGCTATCGCCGCTGCCAAAGCTAGTGCTGTAGCCAGTCTTATTCGTTCTGTTGGGCCATTTTCCATGAATACACCTCATACAGGAAATAGCCGGTATGAAGAAGGGGTTAAGAAAATTCCTCACGCTGCCATAACGGTTGAGGATGCAGCCATGATCGCACGAATGTATGAACGAGGGGATAAAGTCACTATCCAATTGAACATGGAAGCCCGCACCGAGCCCGATGCATTATCTAGAAATGTGATGGCAGAAATTAAAGGGAGTGAATTCCCCGATGAAGTCATCGTTTTAGGAGGCCATATTGATAGCTGGGATGTAGGTCAAGGCGCCATGGATGACGGCGGCGGATGTGTGGCTGCATGGCAAGCTGTAAAGCTCATGAAAGATTTAGGTATTCACCCCAAACGAACAGTACGCGTTGTCTTGTGGACCAATGAAGAAAATGGCCTGCGTGGGGGAAATGCATATCGAGACGCTCACATGGATGAATTAAAGGACCATATTCTGGCCATGGAATCGGATGCAGGTGTATTTAAACCTCAGGGATTTGGGTTCAGTGGTTCAGATGAAGCACTGAAAATGCTCCAAGATATTGGCACATTACTTTATCCTATTGATTCTGGTATAATCACTAAAGGCGGTGGTGGTGCAGATATTGGACCCATTATGAGAGAAGGCGTCCCTGGGATGGGATTGAGAGTGGAAGGCAGTAAATACTTCTGGTATCACCATACAGATGCCGATACTATGGATAAGTTAGACCGCGATGAATTTAATCGATGTGTGGCTACCATGGCCGTCATGGCATATGTGGTTGCAGATATGGATGAACGGCTTCCACGTTAATTATTAGATCATTTTACTGCTTTTATACCGATAAGAATTATCACTAATTTTACGCAACAGGGGAAATCATTTTGAAACGCTATAACTTACCCATAATTATGCTTGTTTTGTTCACCCAAATTTGGGGACAAGATGTCCGGGCTACAATCCAATCCGGGCCGATTAATTATTTAGATACATTGCCTGAGCGACCACTTTGTGCATTACCTGAGCTAACCCAGGATTTTGAGCGAAAACATCTTGAGAAGATGGAGCGAAATTATCCTGGTGTTTATGCAAAGATGCGAGTACCACCAGTTTTGAAAAAATCAGCTGAGGTAGGATCAATTCAAAAATTTTGGGTCATTGTGGATGATGATGATGGTGGAACAAAGTCAGAAGAAGTTGTTGCTGAAATGCTTGCAAAAGGTGAACACACTGCGATTTGGGCCGATACGAGCAAACTTGCTACTGCTAATAATATTTCTGCATCCTTAGCAGAACAATATGTAAAATTATTAGAACAAAGCACTCCTTCAGGGTCCGTTGATTCAACAAAAGGAGTTTATGATATAGAATTAGAGTATTTTGGCTCACCTCCAGATTATGATGGTGATGGTATTGTTGATTTCCTTTTTGCCGACATTTATACAGGGGCTGGAGGATATTTTCGACCGATGGATCAAACCAATTATACTGGCAGTAACCGAAGGGATATACTTTATATAGATATCTTTGCAGGTGTTTCATATACTGAGGGAACTCTATCTCATGAGCTCCAGCATTTAATACATTATAATTATGATCAAAATGAATCAACTCAATTTAATGAAGGACTTAGCGAAGTTGCGACTATTATCTGTGGTGGAAATTATATATCTCATGCACACTATTTAAATCAGGCAGATGAAATAGGGTGGACGTGGGAGTCTTCAGCAGCTCATTATTCCATGGCCTCATTGTTCTCCATTTATTATGTAGAGCAATTGGGGTTAAGTGCAATTAAAGATTTTGTACAAATGACTGTGGGCGGTTATCCAAAACAAAGTTGGCAGGCATTTGACCAACTGTTAAGCAAATATGGTCAAAATATGGGTCATAAGGGATGGCTCATGAATTGGTTTACGGCAAACTATTTGAACAATAAAATATTTGACCCAAAGTATGGATATACTCTTTGGATGCCCATGTCTGCAAGAGTATCGGCAAAGCATTTGACTGGACAAATAGAATCGTCCGGAAATATGGTAAAAGATTTTGGAGTCAATTACATTGAATATTTATCGTCTACTGATTCAATGGAAATCACATTTGCAGCCAGCGATGGTGTCCCAAATTATCGATCATTAGAATATAATGACACCACCATAGTGGTCAATTCTTTATCGAATGGAATAAAGCATATACTCAACCATAATAATTTAAAAGTAAAAAGTGCAACTTTTATTGTTGCCAGTACAAATAGTCAATCTTTTTCATACGATTATGTTTCTGATGGAACAGATGCTTCAGGATGGACTGGTTTCGAAGTTTTAGCTTATGATGATGACGATCCAGATTTATTTACCACTTCGGATGGAAGTCAATTTGGTTATCTAGGGTGGGGAAACAATACTGCCGGTCGTGGCTGGGGAGTATCATTTGACCCAAAAATGACTGTAAATCAACTGGTTGAATTGAATGTTATGGTGGGTTTTGCTCAAGAATTTAGTGGTAGTACGACTTCCCCAAATGCTGATAAAGATTTTTATATTTATTTCTTTACAGTTACAGACCCTTCAACTGGTGAAGTACAAAGCATCATGGATCCAATACTTTGGTCCACTTCACGAACAGGGATAACAGGTGACTTTTCTAGAATAGACCTAACACCTTATAAAGATCAGCTATCTAATTTAGGTCCACTTGTCATAACAGTTGTGGACGATGATACAATAGGTACTTATTTTGCTATGGATAAAAATGCTAAGGGCAAGAATTATACTTTCGCTTATAATTATAATAATAGTGGCGTATTAGACTCAATGAAGAACTTTTCTGTTGGGGGCGAATCTTTGAATGGTTGGAATTATATGTTTAGAGCATCGTTTTATGTTGCAGATAATACAATTCCAAATATTCAAGCTGGTTATATGCAGCACCCTACTTTCACGGATGTTATGAAAGTGTATATAGTTGGAAATTCAATTTTAAGCCCCGATCACATGACCATTACTGCCAATAATGCTGGATATGAATCTGTATTGGATGTACAAGCGGTAGCCTCAAACGACTCGTTATTGTTGGTTGAGCAATTTAAGCTTAATACTTCTGGGGCGTTGGATATCAGTGTGAAAGGAACATTGCGGTACGGCCGAACGAGTATTGATACCACATTCAAGTATAATGTGAATTACACGTTATCAAAAGTAGGTGGTGATGTGGCATCAAGAGATGGGATTTACACCATCTCAATTCCCGAAAATAGTCTAAGTGAAGATAGCTATGTTATCGTTGGGAAAGACCCTTCAGGACCGGGAACTGTCACCATGTATAATGACCTAGTCATGGGGACCATATATACAGCAGGACCCATCGGTAAAACGCTTGCAACTGGTGCGACTATATCGTTGGCATTGAACGGAATGGATGCAGAAGCGTTATCCATTGGCTATTGGGATGGAGAAGTCTGGCGGGAGCTTAGGTCTTCTATGTCTGCCGATGGTACATCTTTAGAAGGAATTGGCACCCATTTAGGCCATTATGCTTTAATTGCCAAAGGAAGCGGCATGCCATTGGCCGTGGATGAAAAATTAATGATTCCAACTGAATACGCTTTGGCGCAAAATTATCCAAACCCATTTAATCCTGAAACGCGGATTCATTATGAATTGCCTGAATCGGGCCATGTCCGCCTGGTGATTTATGATATACTGGGTAGAGAGTTGGTGCAATTAGTGAATACTCAACAAGGCCCAGGTCGATATCATATACTCTGGAAGGGAGAAGATGCGTCCGGATTGCCTGTGAGCAGCGGTATTTATTTTTATCAACTGAAGTCCGGTTCATTTTCTGAAACAAAGAAAATGGTGGTTTCCCGATGAAAATGCAATTTGTAAAATATTTCATGACAACATCAATTCTATTCATTGTGGGTTGTGATAAAGAAAGCGATCCATCTTTTGAAATCACCATTGATCCAATAGAATATCAATATGGTAAGGTAGAAGTGAATGACCTGCTCGTCCAAAGAGTACGGATTAAAAACACAGAAAATTCTTCCGAATCATTCGTGGGTGAAATAGTCATTATGGACTCTCCTGCATTTACCATGGATTTTAGTGGTGCCCTTACATTGGCCAAAAATGAATCGAAAGAAATTACTATTACCTTTAAACCTACTGCGGCCCAACAGTACTCTGGAAAATTGGTAGTAAAAAATGAGTATATATTAAAAGAAATGTATCTTTATGGTGAAGGAGTCGCACCTGTATCATTTTCCTTTAATAACTCTAAACTTCAATTTGGATTGGTAAAAGATGGTGAATCGAAAGATCTTGAGCTTGTGATTACAAATAGTCAATCATCAGGATCTGATGCAGAGATAGATTTAAGTTTAGCTGCTGGTGATTTTTCAATCCTTGGAGGCTTAACAACCTATGTTATACCCCCAGGTAATATTGAAACAGTGGTAGTGCGTTATACTCCCACTGTGACTATATCTACTAAGAATCTTCAAGTCAGTCATAATAGTACAATAATGCCTAGCCCAACAAATATTCCATTAAGCGGTATAATGGATGAAACAAATTTCATTTATACAAACATAAATAATGGTTGGACTCAATTTGAAACTGGAAATTATGAAGATAGTCGTCAGTTTTTCCAAGATGCTATGAATAAAGGGCGGACCCACGCTGCATATGATAGTCTTTATGGCGAAGCGATGTATGGAAGAGGATGGGCGGAACTATTTAATCGCTCTGGTTCATCGTATGCCCAGTCAGCAATACTTGACTTTGCCAGAGTTATTGATAATTATGGTAACAAAGTAAGTTCTGACAGCCATTTGGATTGTTTAGCAGGTAAAGCGATCAGCGGTTTACTTATTGGAGGGTCTACTGCAATTTATAATACAGTCATATCATCTGCAGCATCTTTATTGAATCAAAATAGTTCGTATCAGTTTTCACATAAAACCTCTGTTGATCACAAAGATGTTAGAATGGCAAAAATTCAAGCGCATTATTATTTAGGTGAATATACTGAAGCGGCGTCCGAAATGGATGTATTGGACCCCACCAATGCGCCCCATTCGTCTGATCCCGGCACTTTATTAGCAGCCATTCAAACCTTAGCCGGATCATTATAGTTTGACCCTTGAAGGCAAAACGGCCATCCTCACTGGTGCATCTCGAGGTATTGGTCCATATATTGCAAAATCATTATCTGCACAAGGTGTAAACATCATTGGGATTGCACGGAGTGCTTCCGGTTTAGACAATACGAAATCAGCAGTTGAGGCTAATGGCGGTACATTCCATTCACATCCTTTTGATCTTACTGATATAAATAGGTTAGAATCTTTGGTAAATCAACTTTGGACTCAATACGGTCCTATCAAAATTTTAGTGAATAATGCGGGCATTGAATATTCTCAGCACTTTGATAAAATGACCCGTGAAAAAACATCTGATATTATAAGTACCAACGTCCAATGTCCCATAGAATTGACAAGATCGATTCTCCCGAAAATGATTATAGAAAAAGAAGGGCATATCATTACCATTGCATCCTTGGCGGGGAAGAAGGGATTGGCCTATAATTCTATTTATTCAGCATCGAAAGCGGCTATGATTATGTGGTCCGATGGGTTGAGACAGGAATATGCTGATTCACCCATCGATATATCCGTGATTTGTCCCGGATTTGTTTCAGAGGTTGGCATGTTTAATGATGACAATATACCACCGCCGCCAATGTTAGGTGCATCTAAGCCTCAAAAAGTGGCGGATGCAGTGATGAAAGCATTAAAAAAAGGGTCTTGCGAGATTATTATAAACAAAGGCCCTATCAAGCCCTTATTGGCTATCGGTCAGCTTTCTTGGAGGATTGCCGATACGATTACCCGATGGTTCGGTGTGCCCGCCCTTAATCGGAAGCGGATTTCCGTTTAATTGCCTGTTTCTGAACTTTTCTTAATTTCCGTTGGGACCACCATTTCACAGGACGGCTGGTCATAATCGGCCGGATGATGGGCTGAGATTTCTTCCATATCCATTCCGGCAAATCAAATACAAACATATTCTTGGGGAAAGGAGTATGTTCGTGGGATGGAATAAAATAGTTGGATCGTTTATCTTTAATCCAATCGTAGGTTATTTGGCCTAAAGTGATAACAGGAATAATGGTCACGGCCGTACCAAAATTTCCCGTAATGGGTGGAGCCATATCCGGCAATAATTGAAGAATTGGTTTGATGGATTGCTGAGAGATCACTTGGAAAGACACCACGCCACCAATTATATATATTCCGGTCCAAAACCCCTTTTCGACAGACTGCCCCACATAAGATGGTCCCGATCTCACTTTATAGATATCAAAAAGAGAATGATAGACTGCCTTTCCCATCGAATCTGAATAATGAAATGTGGCCACTTCCGGATTCCGTAATACCGGTTCAAAAAATATATTATCAAAAGCAACCGTATCCCCATTATGAAAAATAATATAACCATCCCTTTTTTGCAGATCGCCCATGCGATCTTTTAACGATCTAGATTGATGTATGAATATGCCATAATCGTTGTAAATAAAGTAAACCTTGTCCAAAAAGATCGTCCCGGATTTTAGATTCTTTACATCCGTATAAAAAACAGTGTCGACCACGATTGAATCGACCAAAACAGAATTGGCATTTCCATTTAAATCCACAATCACATGCTTCACATTAATGGTATCGACTGGGTTAGGCACAGATGATATGCGTCGCATTTTAAATGGGGTATCCAATTCATAATGGCTGGGCTGATAAATAGGGAACTCTTTAAATGGATACAGGGTCCCCAAATCCACCTTTTCATTATTAACCACAAACCGATGATTGATATCAATATCTTCGCCAGTTTTGATGTTTACCTTATACGATCCTTTGGAAATTCCGTGAAAAGAGAATTTACCACCACCAAACCGTTTTAATACTTTTTTCGATGTTTTAGTCTGCGCGATGACCTTGTCAGTAGTATCCATAAGGGTCACTTCTGCATTCTCCAAAAGGGTGCCAGATTTATAAACGGCCGTACCTTTAACTTCAAATCCAATGGGAATTTGGCCAATGAGAATTGAGAAGATAACCGCAATGGCAGTGATATATCGGTGCTGGCGCATGGATTAATTTAATTCAATTTTATTCAGGATGTATGCATGACAATGGATTAATTCCATCGTAATTTTTATAAATGATTCACGCCCGGCGAACCGCAACTACATTCATATTATGGTCAGTTTTGACCATTTCAACAGGCATGGCACAACCCAAATGGACATTTCATATTGGAAGTGGATTTTATCAACCATCTCTAGGATATCTTGATCCCGACTCCAATAGCGTTATTCCTTCATTAAGTGCTTTCGGAAAAAATATCCTCATAGATTGGGGTGTGAAATATCAATTTTATCCTAATGCGAGAGTGGGATATTCTAGATCCAATTCTTATCATACTGGGAAGATTGGCGATTCAGATTATTTGAGAACCATCTCTTATCGTATGCTTACATTCGAAACGTTTTTCTATCCTCGTGAAAAGATAGAGTTAAATTTTATGATGGCCCCCATGTACAACAAAGGGATTATAAAATTAACAGCACAATCGTCATCAGCCGATTGGGATACCATTTTAAATAGTTACGGTAATGCAGGAGCCACTACATTGACCACTGGAGGTGAAATGATCAAGCGATGGTTTGGTTTGACCAGTATGATTGGTTTTCGCTACTATATGTTTCCATGGTTTGCCATAGACGGCAAAGCAGGGTTTATCCGAAATGCTTATAGTGAAAAGAATTGGAAATTGGAAAAAGAGAAGGTGGCTGGCCCCACCATGAATATAGAGAAACTGCCTGTCTTTAATATCCATTTTGTGTTCGGATGGTAAAATATTTTATCATCCTGATATGGGGGAGTCTGCTGATGGGGCAAGAAGTCTCACCACCAAAAAGTGTATGTTCAAGTGAAATTGTTTTAAAAGCCCGAACTGAAGGGTATCGATCATTAACTTTGGGCGAAAAAATTCAATTCACTTTGGATTTGCGAAAATGTGAACCGGCGGAATTAAAAAAAGCCATCAAAAAAGAAGTGAATCAAAAGCAGCTGACATCCGATGCGCAAGCAGGAGAAACATTTGTTGGTAAAACATCGTCATTTGCTTATTGCGTGATGGCTATAATATTATATTGGACTTTCGCCTAAGGTGAAAAGCACTATTCTATTTATGTTGTTGCTAAGTGCGATGGTGGGACAAAATAATAAAATAACAGAAAATTATAAGGCTGCGGTTCGCATTAAACTCCATTTAGACAATAATCCGCTTTTATATATGGATGAACCCAAATCTGCCTATTTAAATACAGTCCATAAAGAGTGCAGGGGTCTTATCATATATTATGAAACACGACAGTTCTACGGGTTTCAATCGAAAATGAATGCATTGGATCGAGCAGCGAAACGCTATAAGCAGACCCGATATAATCAGGTATCGCCAAAACAAAAAGAATCAAATATTCGCTATAATTATTTTTCTACCGGTTCATCTGGCAGGGATTGAATGAACTCGTCACCTAATTCTTCAATAATGACCTTTGCGATGGATTCGGCAACTTCATCGTCGCGCAGTCCTTCTTTGCCCAGAACTTTCCAGGATTCGGTCATGGTATTTAAATCATGCTTATTGGCGAATATTTCATCCAATACAGCAGAAGGGACATTAAAATCTCTCAACCGTTGATACATGTTTAAATTCTTAAATTCCATGTCAAAAATTTACTGCCTAACATTATAGATAAAAAGGAGTCCTTCGATGGAAAAGCATATAAAAATTCTGTACGGATTGGTTATTGTGGGATTTGTATCCATGTCATTTCAATTGTGGCTGCAAACTCAGGCCATTCAGGAACTGAATGTTAAGATGGAATCTGTACGTGAATTATTATTCAGATTTGCCTAATTGATTTATAGTAAAAAGACCCTAATTTCCGTCCCTAAATAATTCATTATCTCACTCATTGGCGTCGTACCCAAGTGGTCTAAGGGAACGGTTTGCAAAACCGCTATTCGCCGGTTCGAATCCGGCCGACGCCTCGATAATTATGCCCGGGTGATGGAATTGGTAGACATGACGGACTTAAAATCCGTTGGCTGAATAAGCCGTGCCGGTTCGAGTCCGGCCCCGGGCACACTAAAGAAAAAAACCCACCGATTAAGGTGGGTTTTTTCTTTACATAGTTTTTATACTGCGGTGGTTTGAGCTAGTACTGGCAATTATATTATTCACAACCTTAGTTCAAATTGGTTTGAGAAGTTCCTGAGCCTCCTGATACTGGTGACCAATGTGATGCTCTAATTTTCCATACTCCACCTTCTTTAACCAAAACTTGCGTTACCCTCGTTAAATAATGAGATACAGCAGGAGCTCCTTCAGGCTTCATCGATCCTTCAGAGTAATACATAGCAACGGCAGCCTTTTTTGGGACAAGAACTATTACTTCAATATGTTTAAAGTCTATATTCATGTAATCATATTTGTCCGGTCTTCCTCCTGATTCAATTTTTTGCAATAAACCGCCACTAGACCAGAACTCCAAAGCTCCTTTTTCTGAGTATTCATCAGAAGTCTGATTATTTTTTTTGGCGTAAGCATTATTTGCTAAAAGTTGTTTTATAATATCTTCTTTGTCACCCGCAATTAATTGGATTGGATTCACTATTATGAGGCCAAGAAATACCATAAGTATTTTTTTCATTTATTTCTCCTTTGTTTATTTATTACTTTTTCTAACGAAGTTCAATATAACCTTATAAACAAATTCAATTATATAGCATTTCGAATTGTATTTACAATTATATAAAGATTATATTTACATTATTGATGGACGTTTTACCTTTCCAAGCTCAAAATATTGATATTTATTCACGCCTTTTTTCTGCTTTATAAAATTTAATCTAATTTTTTGTTTTTGCATCAAGGATAAATTGCTTTAAATCATTATAATTCTGTCCACCATTAATTTGAGGGTTTGGATCAAAGTTTGTTAAATTAACCATCCCGTAAAGGACTCCCTCTTCATTCACTATGTATAGATCTCTCAGTCTAGCATCCCATTTAGTCCAAACATCTTGGCTAGTATTATCATGCACCCATGGTAAAGAGATTCCTTCAATCATTTTGGGTATTTCACTTTCCGAATGTTGTTTGTTGCTAATGCCTAATATAATAACATTATTTTTTTCACTTTGGTTTAGTTCTTCAGATAAATAATATAAAACGCCGAACCGGCTACGACACATTCCTCATCCTGGATCTCCAAAATAATAGACAGAGATTCTACCCTTGTATAAAGCGGGGCCTATATCATTTTTGTAGCTTTTTGAATTGGGATTTACATCCTGAAGCACAAACTGAAATAGATTGTTAGGATCTACTACTTGTTGCTCCGGTTCATCTTCACAGCCATAGCATAAACCAATAAAAAGTATTAATGGTAAAAGTAAATTGTATTTATTTATTTTATTTCCAGTCAAATCTTTCATGTGCTTTCTCAATTAATCGTCTTAATTCCTTAATTGGTTCCGTGTTGTCATCAACTTGAAGTCTAAGTACAACATCATTATTTAGCCAAACACCGCCATCTTTTTTTACAATCAGTATAGCAGCTGATTGCATGCCCCGAGTATCTCCTCCCGCATTTTGGCCTGCTTCCAGTGCTCTTAATAGTCGCATAGAAAGATGACCTTTTGTCTCTTCAAAAGCTGTAACCATATTATTAACAACAGCTTCACTTGCCAAGATATTTCCTTGAGCGCTGCAATATCTTCCATATTTATGACCAGCCCAAAAAGAAGCTTTATCCCCTGTATGTGTAGAAACATTTCCTTCTGCGTCCATTACTGAAAATTGCCTGGCCTTTTTTGGCCAATTTTCTGGATGTGGATCAGGATCGTTCTTTAAAAGAGTTTTTACGGTTTGGGCTGGGCTTAATCCCTTTTTAAGCAGTTCTAAACCCTGTGGCCCATAGCTAACATCAACGTATGCTTGTGTTGCTATCATACCAATATTTGCTTCACCCCATAATACACCATTCCCTACAGAAAATACTCTTGATTGAACTGCTCCACCAACCATGCCAGATTCAGGATCATAGCCAAGGATTGAAAATGTTGCGACGGGGTTATCGTTTTGGCCAAAACATATGTTTAGTAAAAGTAATATTTTTGTGATTTTTTTCATTCTTTAATTATCCCTTAGTTAATGAATCAAGAATCTGTATCTTGGTTACAGCTATATTTTCATTTAGACTATAATAAGTTCTATAAATTGCCCAGACAAGACCCCCATTTTTTTTTCTCATTTGAATTTTATTACTTAATGTAAAACTATCCATAGCATTTCGAATTGCAGTAATTCTTCTTTTCTCATGCGATTGGCTAATTGAATATACTTCCTCACTAATAAAAAGAGGACTGGTAGCCCAATTATTAAAATGATATTCGAATTCTTCTTTTGTATAGCCAAGATAATATTTTCGATCTTTAACGGTAGTTTTGACCGTTTTTATATCAATTGGTTCTAATTCATTTAATGAAGAGAACTTTGTAATAAGTTTAACATCATATTGCCAGTTATCAGCTACTTCTTTATAAAATATTTTAGGTTTACTCTTCCATTCATTAAGCTCTTTTTCAAGAAGTTCTATATGATCCACTTGTTTTTTAATTATGATTTCATAGAATTTAGCTTTTTCTTCAGAATCAGAAATAGTTTGCGCTTCGGAATTAATATATTTTAAAGGGATTTTGTTTGATTTTAACCACTGACTTATTCTAGATCGAGTTACACCAAAATGCTCGGCAACTGCTTTATTTGTATTAAGGGTATATTTCTTTTTAACTGTCTTAATAAAGTGATCTGCTTTTATACTCAATTATTTTAACCACATTTTATTATAAATTTGATTTGTATTTAGTTAATTTTTCTTTTTAGCTTTGTTTAGCGATGTTTAGATAAATTAAACATCAATATTGATTTTAGGTAAATAATTTAATGATACTGGAGGAGTAACGAAAATGAAATCGACAATGGTAAAATTACCTTATGTTGTTGTTCTATCCCTGTCTTTTGCCTTAGGGCAAACAACTGATATCAGCGGTACAGTTGTAGATGCATCAAGCAAGAAGCCATTGGCTGGCGCAAATATAAGCCTAGATGGAACAGACTATGGAACTGCTACATCAGCTGATGGTACATACTTTTTTGAAGTACCACTTGAAGGTGGGACAGGCTCATTATCTGTCCGTTATATTGGTT
>CAJWLO010000035.1 GCA_913043235.1 uncultured Fidelibacterota bacterium | reverse complement strand
AATTTAAATGGTACAATCAATTTGATTAATGCCTGCGATCAGCAGGGAATAAAAAAAATTGTTTTTTCATCCACAGCATCAGTTTATGGTGTTCCTCACTATATACCCATGAATGAAGATCATTCTACCGTGCCTATTAATTATTATGGAGAAACTAAACTACAAATTGAGAAGAACTTGGCCTGGTTTAGTCAGTTGAAAGGATTACGCTTTGCTGCTTTGCGCTATTTCAATGCCGCTGGTTACGATGTCCAAGGTAGGATAAGGGGCAGGGAGCGTAATCCGCAAAATTTGATTCCCATTGTAATGGAAACGGCCGCTGGAATTCGTTCGGAAATGGAAATTTACGGTGATGATTATGACACTAAGGACGGCACGGGAGTACGGGATTATATTCATGTCAATGATCTGGCGACTGCGCATGTATTAGCTATGGAGAACCTTATAGAAATGGACCAGGACATGGTGATCAACCTTGCTACAGGGGAAGGACATTCAGTGTTGGATGTGATTTTCAAAGCAGAAGAAGTTTCAGCCCGGAAAATCAATTACAGGGTTGTAGACCGCAGGGTAGGCGACACGGATATAGTGCTGGCAGGGTCAAAAAAAGCATTCGATATACTTCAATGGGAGCCGCAGCATTCGGATCTAGAAACTTTGATCCGAACTTCCTGGAAAGTATATAAAGATTAATCAAAAGGAGCGTCAGTCATGCCGATTGACATAAATAAGTTACAAAAACAGTCTGGAATCATTGGTACTTCAGATGGTATCCGTCAAGTTCTTGAGATGATAGCCCAGGTGGCACCGGTTGATATTTCAGTGCTCATTAGCGGTGAATCAGGCACAGGGAAGGAAGTGGTGGCTAAGGCTATTCAAAAATCCAGTAAACGTACCAATACACCACTGGTAATTGTAAACTGCGGTGCCATTCCGGAAGGGATTATAGAAAGTGAACTTTTTGGTCACAAAAAAGGTTCTTTCACAGGGGCTACTGAGAATAGAAAAGGCTATTTTGAAGAAGCCGACAAAGGTACGATATTTTTAGATGAGATAGGGGAGACACCTTTGGAAACTCAGGTAAAATTATTGCGGGTACTAGAAAGTGGTGAATATATGAGGGTGGGGGAAGCCAAGACTCGCTACACAGATGTACGCATTATAGCAGCTACCAACAAGAATCTTGAAGAATTGGTTCAAAAAGGTAGTTTTCGACAGGATCTTTACTTCAGATTAAAAACGGTATCGATCGAGATGCCTTCCCTTCGGGAGAGGGTAGAGGATATCGGGCCATTGGTAGAACGATTTGCGTTGGAATTTACCCGATCTAATGACCTTCTCTATCGTGGATTTATGCCTGAAGCAATACGTACCTTAAAACAATATGGTTGGCCCGGGAATGTAAGGGAGTTAAAAAATTTCACAGAAAAAATCTTGGTTCTGGAAATGGGCGAACGGATAACTGTAGACATGGTAGGGAGGGAGTTAAGTGATACCTTCCCTGTAGCAGATCGGAATACGGCATTGCCCGTCCTAGTAAATCAATCTACAGATAAAGCTGAGATCGATCTGATTCTGAGACAATTATTTTTATTGAAGCAGGACACGGAAGTAATCCAGAAAATGCTTGTAGGCGGTGCTGTTGGTGAAACTTCTGATTCTTCCATCACAATGATGGATCATGGCAAGCCGGGGTTGAATATTCAGGAACGATCCATGGAAATCACCGAGGAAGGGCAACGTCTGATTCGAGATGATGCCATTGGTGATATGAAAATCAGTGAACTGGAAGAGGAAGCAATTCGTCGTTCACTGCGGTTTTTTAACCATAATCGCCGCAAGACTGCAAGATCACTGGGTATGAGTGAACGCACATTGTATCGCAAGATCGAAGAATTTGGAATTGAACCTAAGATAAAACGAAATAGCTGATATGAATCGTTTTATTATAGTTGTTTTCATGAGTTATATGTTATTGACATCCTGCGGTTTTTATTCAATGGCGGGATCCATACCACCCCATATCAAGACAGTGGCCATTCCGCTTATGGATAATGAAACTGCAGAGTTTGGTTTGTCGGAAGCACTTACTGATGGATTGCTGAAACGTTTCAATGAAGAAGGAATTCTGGATATTACAGATGAATTAAAAGCCCATTCTATACTCCAGGGTACTGTGAAAAAGGTTCATGAAGGACCTTATACTTATAATAAGTCCGAATCCGTATCTGAATACCGTTATAAGATTGATGTTCGGCTGGTATGGTATGATGTAAAACAGGAGAAAAATTTGCTTGAAGGAACCTATTCTGGATTTGGCGCTTATGGGCTTAGCGGAGATATTGCTTCAGACGGTATTGATAATGACAATGACGGCAAGATTGATGGAGATGATGAAGATGAATTTGGTGAACCGCGTGTTTTTGCTACGCAGGTGGCCGTGCGTAAAATTGCCGAAGATATATTAAATGATATTATGACCACATGGTAATAAGGAATTAATTATATGGAAACAGTAACGATTCAAAATTTAAGTGCATACAACAAGCAAGATGTCTTGTTAAAAGGCTGGGTTTACAATATCCGCAGCATAGGCAAAATCTGGTTTGTAATACTAAGAGATGGCACCGGTCTGGTTCAGGGGGTCGTGTTGAAAGGTGAGGCTACGGATAAAACCTTTGCCATGGAACAGGATTTAAACCGGGAGGATGCCGTAATTATTACCGGCATGGTCCGTATGGATCCTCGTTCTGTTGGTGGTTATGAACTGGCCATACGGGAGATTCAAGTGGTTAGTCATGTATCTGAAGAATATCCTATTTCGCCTAAAGAGCACGGCACGGATTTTTTAATGACTAATCGTCATTTATGGTTGCGTTCCAAACGACAGCATGCGATCATGCGTGTGCGCCATCAGACTGTGAAAGCCATACGTGATTTTTTTGATAGTCAAGGGTTTACCCTGATTGATTCTCCTATTTTCACGGGTAATGCAGTAGAAGGGACCACTACCCTTTTCGCATTGGATTATTTTGAGCGTTCCGCGTACCTAACACAGAGCGGTCAACTTTACCAGGAGGCGGGTGCTGCTGCATTTGGGAAAACATATTGTTTTGGTCCAGCTTTCCGTGCGGAGAAATCCAAGACCAGGCGTCATCTTACAGAGTTCTGGATGGTTGAGCCGGAAATGGCATATTGTAATCTGGACGAGAATATGGATTGGGCGGAAAAGCTGGTTTGTTTTATTGTAAATCGTATTCTGGAAACGAGTGAAGTAGAGTTGGATATACTGGAAAGGGATATGTCTTTTCTGGAAAGAATTATAGCCCCTTTCCCCAGAATTACCTATGATGAAGCAGTAATTTTGTTGGTTGATCAAGGAACGGATTTTAAATATGGTACGGATTTTGGTGCAGCCGAAGAGAGTCTTATATCGGAACAATTTAACCAACCGGTTATGATTCATCGCTGGCCTGCAGAAATCAAGGCATTTTATATGAAGCGGGATGATATCAACGAAGAATTGGCATTGGGTGTGGATATGATTGCGCCTGAAGGTTATGGCGAAATTGTGGGTGGAGGGCAGCGTGAAGATGATTTGGAAATTCTCATGAATCGAATACGGCATCATGATTTGCCCATGGAACCATTCAAGTGGTATTTGGATCTACGTAAATATGGTTCTGTGCCTCATGCTGGTTTTGGCTTAGGTCTGGAGCGTACCGTAGCCTGGCTTTGCGGTACCAAACATATCCGAGAAACCATTCCATTTCCCAGGACCATGACCCGACTGGAGCCGTAAATGAAATTTAAAGTAAGGGTTTCAGTTTTTGGGGGCCGTGATATTAATGAGTCTACCTATGAGGACGCTGTCCAGATCGGTCGGAAACTTGCCAGAAAGAATTACTTGGTGTTTTGCGGTGGTGGCCTTGGTGTTATGGAAGCAATATCCAAAGGTGTTAACGATGAAGGCGGAACAGTGGTGGGTATTTTAAAAGGGAGGACATTACAAGAAGGAAATGAATATTTATCCATACCCATCGCTACTGGAATGGATATAGGCCGTAATGTGCTCTTGGCTTATAATTGTGATGTTGCAGTTGCAATTTCCGGTAAATACGGAACCTTGAGTGAGATAGCCTATGCCTTACAGTTAAATAAACCTGTTATTGGCTACAAGACCTTGAATATAGATAATGTGATTCATGCACAAACGCCAGATGAGGTACTTTCAACATTAATGGCTGCTTTGAATAATGCGTAGAATTGAAGTAATCGTTATTGGACAAGTACAAGGTGTGTGGTTTAGAAAGTATACTCAGGAAAAAGCCAGAGAACTGGGTATTACTGGCTGGATCCGAAATGAATCAGATGGCACTGTAACCTTAGTAGCAGAAGGAAATGATACACTATTGATAAAATTAACAAAATGGCTTGAAATTCGTTCACCTAATGCTAATGTTGATACATTGAATGTGAACTGGGGAGATTCAAAGGAAAAATTGAATTCTTTTGAGGTCATTAAATGAAAATTGCCCTTTGTCAGATTAATCCTACCGTGGGATCTTTTGAAGATAATAAGAATATTATTTTAAATCATTATAAGAAGGGAATTGAATTAAATGCTGATATAATTGTATTTCCTGAGTTATGTTCAACTGGTTATCCGCCTCAAGATCTGTTATGGGAAAATGGTTTTGTGGAAAAAAATCTTCAACTGGTTGATACAGTTTCTGCCCAGTCATCAACACCACTCATAATGGGCTATGTACGCCAGGAGAACGACAAAATCTTTAATTCTGCTGCATTATGCTATAATGGGAAGCTACAGGATTCAGCGGATAAAATTCTATTACCTACTTATGATGTATTCGATGAAGGTCGATATTTTACCCCTGGAAAAACTCCCTCCATTTGGGATATACCGTTGAAAAAAGGAACTTTGCGTGTTGGGATCCAGATCTGTGAAGATCTATGGGATCATGAATATGTCTGTAAGGTCAGCCAAATTCAAAAACAAATTGGGGCAGAAATACTGGTAAATATTTCGGCTTCTCCTTACCAAGAAGGCCGTCTTCAGGAGCGTTCAGACCTTATTATTGAAAAGGTGCAGCAAACCGGCCTTCCTTTTCTGTATTGCAACCTTGTGGGTGCCCAGGATGAACTGATCTTTGACGGTGAATCTTTGGCTTTTGATGCGCAGGGAAAATCTCTAGGGCAAGGACGGTTATTTGATGAAGATATTTTTCTTGTTGATTTGGAAGGCAGTTCCCCAAGATCAATGTATGTTTTACCCAGGGAAGAAAAGCTTTATTCAGCTCTTCGCTTGGGTGTTACTGATTATTTTAAAAAAACAGGCCATACTGAAGCAGTGGTTGGTTTATCTGGTGGTATCGATAGTACCCTTGTAGCCTGTATTGCTGTGGATGCATTAGGAGCAGACTTCGTACATGGAATTTCAATGCCTTCTAAATTTTCAAGTGATCACAGTTTATATGATGCAAAAAAGCTAGCACAAAATCTGGAAATTGATTACCGTATTCTCCCGATCCAGGATGCGGTGGAAGGGTTAGAAAAATGCCTATATCCTCAGTTTCTAGGGCTGAAAAGTGATGTCGCGGAAGAAAATCTCCAGGCCCGTATCCGTGGGAATCTTCTTATGGCTCTTTCTAATAAATTTGGTTGGATGGTACTTTCTACAGGTAATAAAACAGAATTGGCCCTTGGCTACTGTACCCTTTATGGCGATATGAGTGGAGGGCTAGCGGTAATATCGGACCTTAGTAAGTCTGATGTATATGCACTATCACAATGGATCAATGAACAGTCCCCTCGCAGAATCCCCGTAAGTTGTATTAACAAACTGCCCTCTGCAGAATTAGCGCCTGAACAAGTGGATCCTTTTGATTATTCGATTGTTAGTCCATTGGTGGATGCCATCGTTGAAGATAGAAAATCACCAGCAGAACTGGTAAAAAATGGTGCCGATGTAGAACTGGTTAATGACCTTTATCGACGCATTTGTTTTTATGAGTATAAACGTCGCCAGGCGGCTCCCGGGCTAAGAGTCAGTGCTAAAGCCTTTGGTGTGGGACGACGTATTCCTATTATTAACCATTATAAGGGTAAAAAACATCCATGAAAAAGAAGATTATATATTTATTTTTTATTTCAGTCTCTCTATCATTTCAGGGGAAAATTCAATCACCTTCGGATTTTTGGAATAGTCAATCTGATGAGGAGAAAGTGGCATTTATTAATGGTGCTTATGCTACTATTTCCACTTTGAAAAACCACCATCAGTTGGAGGTGAAAAAACAATATATGCATAATGATAACTGGATAGAGCCCTATTACATCCGGCGTTTTTATGAAATTACCGATGAATATAGATCCAATGAAGTGGGTTATAACCTAAAGATAATTGCAATGCATATGGATGCCTTTTATACCAATTCTGATAACTTAATGATCCCGGTTTTGGAATCCTTACGTATCGTATCCCTGATCCAGGATGGTGAACGCGATAAAGCTAATTTGCGTTTGCTAAAAGCCCAGAGAAAATATAATAATTAATAATTGGGTTTAATTTGGTTAACATTTTTATAAATTTTAGCTACTAAAGTTTAACAGATGGAATTTATAGAGATCTTACAAAAAATATATTAAATCATTAATAATTTTTATTTTTTTCTTCCCTGGTTTTTCGAATCACAGAAAACCTCTTTTTTGCAAGCACGGCAGAAATGATCATCACATCAATGAAAATTTCCCGGGTTACTTTTCATTTAGGCAAGCGTTGGGGGAGAAACCTTTGGAGATATCAATTTCGCGGTCATGGAAAAGTGATACTAGTTGAACTTAGAATTCAGGAAAAAGGAGTGATTTTAGCGCATAAAATTTAATTTCTTGTATATTTTACTTAATGAAGATTATCATAGAAAAATTGACAGCAGAAGAATTGGAAACCAAGGGAGTATTTCATTGGCCAATCTGGTCTTGCGAAATATCGAAATTTCCGTGGTCTTACCCAGATAAGGAAAGCTGTTATTTAATAGAAGGCAAGATAGAAGTAACTACATCTTTGGAAATAGTAACCATGTTTGCAGGAGATTTTATAGTTTTTCCATTGGGTATCTTTTGCACGTGGAATGTGCTTCAAGCGGTTATGAAGCATTATTCCATGGGCTAAATTCTACTTTTCTTTCTCTATACCGGCATTACCTATCTGTAATTTTCGCAGATGAAAACATCCTGCATTCGAAATTTTTGTATCATTGCCCATATCGATCATGGTAAATCCACCTTAGCAGACCGTCTTTTGGAAGAGACCAATACGCTCTCTACTAAAGCCATGAAAGATCAGGTTCTGGATAGTATGGATCTGGAGCGGGAGCGGGGAATTACTATCAAGAGTCACCCGATTAAAATGCAATACCTGCATTCTGACGGACACAATTATGTGCTCAATTTAATTGATACTCCTGGTCACGTCGATTTCAGCTATGAGGTTTCCCGTTCCTTGGCTGCCTGCGAGGGGGCATTGCTTCTGGTGGATGCTGCCCAAGGTGTGGAAGCGCAGACCGTATCCAATACTTATCTGGCAGTTGAAAATGACTTGACTATCATTCCCATTATCAACAAGGTAGATCTGCAATCAGCCATGGTGAACGATGTGAAAGTTCAGATCATGGAATTAATTGGCTGTGATGTTGAGGATATTATTGAAGCGAGTGCTAAGAATGGAATCGGAGTTGACCATATATTTTCAGCAATTGTTGAACGCATTTCAGCCCCTCAGGAAAATGATCATGCACCACCAAGGGCATTGATTTTCGACTCCCTTTATGATAACTATCGCGGTGCTGTGCCTTATGTCCGTGTATTTGATGGTGTATTAAAACCTGGTATGATTGCACGTTTTTTTTCCCATGACCGAGAATATGAAATTACAGAATTGGGGCACTTTATTATGGATAAGGTGAAAACAGATGAATTACGGTCTGGAGATGTTGGCTATATCGTGGCAAGTATTCGCGATATGACTCATATTGAACCGGGGGATACGATAACAATAAAAGAAAATAGAGCAAAGGAGAGGTTACCAGGTTATAAAAAGATCAAACCCATGGTTTTTAGCGGATTATATCCTGTAGATGCCGATGATTATAACCAGTTGCGTCAGGCACTGGAAAAACTGAAGCTTAATGATGCCTCCTTGGATTTTATGCCTGAAACAAGTGAAGCACTCGGATTTGGGTTTAGATGTGGCTTTTTAGGTCTGCTGCATATGGAGATCATTCAGGAGCGTCTTGAACGCGAATTTGATCTGGATCTTGTGACCACTACTCCCAATGTGGTTTATCTGGTTAAAACTAATGAAGAGAGAACTCTAGAAGTGGATACACCAGCCAAAATGCCTGAAACGGCTGACATCAATAAAATATTGGAACCCATTGTATCAGCGGAGATTTTAACACCGAAAGAATACATCGGGAGCATCATGACCCTTTGTCAGAGTAAAAGGGGATTATATAAAAATACTAATTACCTTTCGCCGGATAAAGCCCAGATCCATTACGATTTACCCTTGGGTGAAATTATATTTGACTTTTATGATAAACTAAAATCTATTTCCAGCGGTTACGCTTCCTTTGATTATGAATTCAAGGAGTTTGGTGAAGCTAATCTACGTAAATTGGATATTTTAATACATGGTGAGCCGGTGGATGCCCTTTCTACTATTTGCCATAACGATGATGCTTATCAGCGCGGTGTAGCTCTATGCAGCAAATTAAAAGAGTTGATTCCCAGACAAATGTTTGAGGTCGCAATTCAGGCTGCTTTAAACAACCGTATCATTGCTCGAACCACGGTTCGCGCCTTGAAAAAGAATGTAACCGCCAAATGTTATGGAGGGGATATAACTCGCAAAAGAAAATTGTGGGAGAAACAGAAAAAGGGAAAAAAACGGATGAAAATGATTGGTAGAGTAGAAGTTCCTCAGGAAGCACTTCTGGCTGTTCTACAGGTGGACAACGACTAATTTGATGATTAAAGCCTATTGGAAGTCCACCCGGTCTCCACTTTACAGTTTTTTATTTACAATCCCTTTATTCCTGATATATGAAGCGGGAATTTTTTTAACAACAACAGATAATATGTTTGTTCTTCGGAATGGCGCTGATGCACTGATGCGGCAAATACTGG
Organism: uncultured Fidelibacterota bacterium; assembly: GCA_913043235.1. Classification (GTDB taxonomy): domain Bacteria; phylum Fidelibacterota; class Marinisomatia; order Marinisomatales; family UBA1611; genus UBA2134. Next base: position 19,428 of record CAJWLO010000035.1, on the reverse strand, counting down.
AAAATTTTGGGATTATTGGGTTACATGGCATTGGCGCAATATTCTTGACGGGGTTTGTAATTATATTTTTCATGCAAAGAAAGTACTGGAGAGATACGAAGATTTATGGGGATTACCTACTGCTTATGATGGGAGAAAGCCTTACTTGGGCGATTGGTCTCTATTTTTTTATGTCTAATGTGTATGTTCTGCTAATGAATCCTACTGGGCAGGTATTGGTGCAGCAGGTTACCCTATCTATAGGCGCAGGTATTTATGAGGAGTTATTTTTTCGGGTCTTATTGATTGCAGGTGTGGCTGCCATCCTAGGATTTATATTTCAATGGAGTGATAAATTAAAGCGTTGGATGGCCATGACTATTTCCGCAGGCATATTTTCCGCATTTCATTTTATAGGTGAATATGCTGATTATTTTTCTTTTAACATTTTTCTAATCCGTTTTTTTGCAGGATTGGCTTTAGGTGCACTTTACTTTATTCGTGGATTTGGAATCACCGCCTGGGCCCATTCTCTTTATGACTTGATTGTCCTGACGCAAACTACTACACAAACCTGATCTACTATGTAAATTGCGAAGTGAAAATGATTCAATATTTTGTGAAATGGGTGGGAATCAATATCTCTCATATTCTGAATAGAATGGTGGTACTGAGACAGATATTTACTATTTCAAGTTCTATGATATTTATCTAACCAATATTTCCTCCAGATCAGAAAATATGATTTCAATTGAATTTTATAATTCCAGATACTACAAAAAAAGAAGGCCATTAATTGATACTAAGAATACTTCTGCCAGTAAAATGTTAATAACCACTATTAATAAAATGCATAAAATTTATATTTGGGAACCAATTCGGGATTTGGCTGTAATTAGTGTATTCATATCAAATGTCTTTATACCATTTAAAAAAAATAGAATTAATATTACAAATTATGCAAAAATCGATCGAACTTTTTATTTATACAATAAGTTCGGTGATTATCATTATGGGAAGGAGTTCTGATGTTTCCAGTGATTTATGATTTTGGCGTTATTCGCATATTTGGGTTTGAATTTCATTTTGCAATCTATTCATTTGGTTTTATGCTGGTGGTAGCCTTTTATAGTTGCTACTATTTTTTAAACCATGATTTAAAACGTGTAGGTTATGATGAAAAACTGGCATCAGATATTGTATTCTGGGCGGCAGTGGGAGGTATTCTAGGGTCAAAGGTTTATTATTTACTGGAAAACCTTGACCGGGTAATTGATGATCCAGCAGGGATGATATTAAGCGGATCCGGTCTTGTATTTCTAGGAGGTTTGCTAGGAGGGCTGGTGGCAGTTACTATATTGCTTCGTAAATATAATTTGCCTTGGCTCATTTTTGCAGATCTAGTTGCCCCGATGCTCATATTGGGCTCCAGTATTGGGAGGATTGGATGTTTTCTTGTAGGAGATGATTATGGTTTGCCTAGTAAACTACCTTGGTCTGTATCTTTTGAACAAGGCCTGCCTCCAACTACCACGCAATCATTTCAAATGAATTACCCTTGGATTGATATAAGCGATTTTCCACCGGGAATTCTTACGGTACATCCGACGCAAATCTATGAAACAATATTGGCATTCGGGATTTTTCTATATTTATGGAATAAACGTATATCGATTACGATACCCGGAACCCTATTTTATCTTTATTTAATCCTTTATGGAACAGAACGGTTTTTGATGGAATTTATGCGTACCAATCCTAAGTATGTATTATCTACGTTTTCCGGAGCACAAATTATTTCTGTAATGATGATTGTTATTGGAGCCTATTTTTATATAAAACCGATCAAAAGTGGTGCACCAGAAGAAACATAGAGCCTTTTTCATTCTCTGGGCACTGACAGTAATTATCAGAGGACAGGTCAGCTTGGATATTGCAGAATATAGGCCTTTCCCGGAAAAAATTATGCTCCTTGACCTGAAGCCTGACTTGCTAAACTGGTCTATTGCAAATCGGTTCCTGCTTTTGGACAAATCAAAGCATGAATTAATAGAATTAGGGCCATTTGGGGATGTGGTTCTTTCCAGTGGTTTTGGACTCAGATCCCAAAGATACGGCGAACTGATCTGGATGGGAATCTCTCCTCATGGAATATTGATTGTGGACAGGCTGGGAAACCAAATAACCGTATTAGACTATCGTTTGAATCCAGTCACCAGCAATGGTTTTGAACCACGAATATTTCCTGAGCATGCGGCTGTAGACCCCTGGGGAAGGATATATCTATACTCCAATCAATATAACAGCATATTTTTGTATGATGGGGAACTAGATCAACAGCCGCTCATTGATTTGAATCGTGTGGTAGAGATAGGATCATGCTTACAGGATTTGGAAATCAACCAAGATGGTGAACTGGCAATTCTGGATTGCGAAGGTACAGTGCATTTTTTTCATGTATTGGGGAATCTGCAGTATTCATACCCCTCTCATGTCCGGCAGGCAAAATTTCTAACCGCAGTTCGCAATAAATGGTTTGTATTCAACAGTGAAGGCAATGGTAGATCCGTCCAAGATCAAGAACCTGTTTCAATACCAGGAGCCAGTATTCCTGTATTGGATATTACCAGTATGAATCGCTCTATTGCCATCCTTGCTCGTGACCATATTCTTGTGTTGAATGTCCAGTCCCATTAGACGTTTATTTCGTCTGGTTCTATTCTTAGGCTGGGTATTGGGTATGGAAGTGAAATCTTATTCAGATACACTGCAATTATTTTCTCCTTCAACAATTCTTCGGCTTTCCCATGGATTTATTATACCTGAATCTGTGCAGATTACTTATTCAGGAGATTTTTTTCATTTGGACACTATCGACTGGATTCATGGAAATCTAATTTTAGCACCCGGAGATTATTCCCAAAATAAAAAATTTATCATTAAGTATGATTACCTACCGACTGGAGTACCATTGCAGGCCGGACCCAAATGGAAATTTCTTCCTTACCTGGATCTGGATGAGAATATAGCTACCAATGTCCATGATCCTATATTTTCAATGAATAATTCTGATAGTGACTTATCGACGGTCTATTCATCGGGCAGTATCTATCGCCAACTAAATATGTCGCCATTAGGAGGATCTGATTTCAGTGGTGGACTCAACATACAGCTGAATGGGGACCTAGGAGAAAATTTACAGATCAGTGGTATATTGAGCGATACAGACCTTCCACTGCATCCAGAGGGAACTACAAGGGAATTGGAAGCTTTCGATCAAATTTACCTCAGCATAACACACCCCAACTATAGTGCGGATGCTGGGGATATCATTTACGATTATGAATATTCCAATTTTTATCGTATTAATCGAAAATTGGTTGGATTAAAAAATAACTTCCAAATCAACCAATGGGATGGATCAGCCGTGTATGCAGGTTCCAAGGGCACCTTACATTCCCAAAAGATGAAAGGTCGTGATGGAGACCAAGGGCCCTATAGGCTGAATGGAAAAGACGGTAACAAGGATATTATTGTTCTGTCCGGTACGGAAAAAGTTTGGGTGGATGGTAAGGAATTAATTCGTGGCTATAATCATGATTATACCATCGATTATTCTCTGGCGGAAATTTTTTTCACGGCCAACATATTGATTAATTTTGATACAGATATTTATATTGAATTCCAGTATTCAGATTTCAACTTTTCAAAAGGATTGTCTGGGGGAACTCTTGAAAAAACTCTGAATCAACATGGAAAAATATCCATGGGTTTGTTCCAGGAAAAAGATCAATTTAATCAGTCAGGATGGAGCAAAGAAGTCCACGATTCTTTGGTAGTAGCAACCAGTGGACACATCAAAATCGACACTCGTCAAATCAATGAACAAGGAGAATATGTGTTCCGCGATTCTATTTATGTATATGATCCTGATCACCTTATTTCGGAAGGGGATAGGTATCAAACTATTTTTTCCTATGATGTTAATGGTAGTTATGTACGACAAATATCACCACTAGGTCGAGTATATTACGAATATATTCCTATTGGTCTTCGGAGCTCTATCATGGATCTGTATAGTCCATACAAGCAGCTTAATGCACCCAAAAATCATAGATATGGATTTATAGGAGCCAACTATCAGTTGGGGGAACATCTATCACTGGATGGAGTGATTTCCGGTTCCGGTCTTGATCAAAATACTTTATCTGTTTTAGACAATGCAGGCCAAAACGGAATTGCCCATCAATTTTCTATCCAAGCAGATTCAGTTTTAGTAGGTCCGGTAATCTTACAGCTGAATGCATCTGATTGGTTTCGAAATAATCCATATCAGTCTCTTGGACAGGAAAATAATATTCGCCAGCAGACATATTGGCATGAAAATACTATCCATGAAAGGGGCATCCGAGAAACGGATTTGCAAATGGGAATATTGATTCCAGGCTTGGGGACCACATTATTGGAAAGGGCATTTTTAAAAACAGGAAAAAAAAATCTTATTTCTACGCATTTAAAACAAGATATACACTACCTCAAGTTTAAAAATTCTACCTTGAATCTGCTAGAAATTCATAAGCCTTTGGGGATATTTAAACATATTTACAGTAGGTTTAATTACCATTCAAATAATTATACTCCTTTTTTGGTCTACCAACATGAATATAATCCTATGAAAAGCCGATACAATGAATATGGCGGAGGGTTGACGTTTTCCAGTGAAAATAGAAATTTGGAGGCTGGTATGCAGGTTCGGACCAATGATGTTAAAGAAGATACTCTTTTAAAGTATTGGCGGAGGGAATCTGAAGATGTAGTAGGCTTTTTCAATTACAAAACCATCAATAAGAAGGGCTGGGTCCAAGATATCATTTATAAAAGAAGGGTTAAGTCATTTGTTCAGAATAAATCTTCGTTCGATTATTCATTGGCGCGAATTCACATGGCCTACCATCAGGTAGCATCACCTTTCAGGTGGGATTTTACCTTGAAAAAAGAAGAATCCTATACGGAACAGCGGGCAGTAGTCTATGATTCAATTGGAACCGGCTTAGGACAATTTCGATATGAGCCGGAATTCAACGCTTACATATCGGACCGTAATGGTGCATATATTGCCTATACAGTACAAACCGGACAGCGGCATCCAACAACCGCTATGGAAAGTGTACATCGTTTAGCATATGATTTTGGGAAAATAAATGGATTACCGGATATTTCGGTACGTTCTGATACACGGATAGATTTCAGAGGTAGTAATTTTCTAATAGAACCTCATCTAAGTGATTCAACGGTGGCTAGGGCGAAGCTGATCTCCCGTATAGAACTGGATTATTATGGATTGAATAGATCGTTAAGCTGGTTGGAAATCCAACGCTCATTCAACGGGCTTGATCCCAGGGGAAATGACCTAGAGACTTCTTGGGAAGCGGGTGCTAATATTAATAGACACTTAACGAGATCAGTTGCACTGCAGTTTAAGAGCAGGTATCGGTCTAAAAACATACGATCCACTATATCGAGCATGCGGAGCCGTACCGCAGCAGGATGGTGGCAGGAAATGCACTTACTCTTGGTCGGCAATAAGTCAGTAGACATGGATTTTGTGATTGTCGGCGGTGAGGACAAAGGACAACAGCGGGAGGAATCTTATTTTGCGCAGGCTCTGGGTATTGCCTTTGATGGCAGGATATTTATTCGAAAGACAGGTCGGATACAGGCAAAAATAGAGCGGACAAATGTAACTGCGAATCGGGAGACTAGTTATGTTCCGCCTGAAGCGTTAAATGGTCATCCTTTGGGAATAGGGATAAGATCCAATATTCGCTTAGAGTATTTTATAAATCGCACCATATCCACTACCCTTTCCATGAATACGATCCGTGACAGCCGTTATAAAAAAATAGCTACATTACTAGGTGAGGTTCGTGCGCATTTTTAACATATTCTCTATTGCAGTTTTTAGTTTTCTGGCTTCTCAGCCGGACCATGTATTATTTCGATCCATCAATGGTAAAGTGGTAGGCGGTAGTCTGGATTCTGTAATAAATGAAGACCCGGATCTTACGGTTATCCTTGATTTGCACCGCATCATTGTATCGGATAAAATAATTGAATATAAAAAATCTTATAGGGTTAAATATTTAGATACTCTGGTTGTCAGGAGCACGGAACCGCTACGGCAAACCATACTGCACCAGATTACAAAACCACTAGCTAGAACTGCTATTGGTAGTGGATTTGATCAACAGGTGCAAATCATGCATCAGAGGTATTATTTTTTAAACCAGCCCGCCCAATACCAATTCGGACGCATAGCATGGGACCGTTTGGGGGGTATGGTCCAGATCCGACCGACTTTTGAAAACCAATTTTCTGGATTAATGGGAATGAATAAAACTGGCCGACTCTGGAATCTGACTGGTGAATTTAATATGCACCTGGAAAACCTGCTTAAAACAGCAGGCTCTTATGATTTGTATTGGAAGCGTGTTGACTCTCTTTCCCAGATATTAAAATTTGAATTTATTGAACCGCATCCTTTTGGCTTGGGTATCGGTATAAATTGGAACTACCATCATGAAGTTATCCAAGGATTATATACATTCATGGAAAGTCAGACTCGGTTCCAGGTATACATGCCTAAATTTCCTTTATTACGTCTGGGTATTTCCGAAGGTAAGACTATCCCAACATTAAAAGGCAGGACACAAGGATATTCATTAGTCTCTTTTAGATCATTCGTCATTTCTACAGGCTATGATGGCACAGATCATCGCTTACTACCAAATAAGGGATATAAATATGAATTTCAATTAGATGGTGGCGAACAAAATAACACCGGATTTATTGAAGGTCAGTATCAGTTTACCTATTATTTCCCCATGACTAATAAATCTTTTTTGATATTTATGTCAAATGGGAAATCTATTTGGTCAAATAAGGGCCAAATACCCAAATCAAGGCTTTATTATTTTGGAGGTGCATCTACACTAAGAGGATATCGTGAACAGCAATTTTTTAGTGCAAGCTACCAGGTGTCTAGTTTTGAATTTGGATATCGCCCTAATCCTGGTTGGGAAGGCAATCTTTTTATTGATTATGGTACCAACTTTTCTGAACGAATCCAGCATGGGAGAGTAGGATATGGGTTAGGTTTTGCACAGGTAACTAGGCAAACAATTATTAAAATACAATATGCAGTTCCTGGATCCATGGATTTTCAAAATGGGAAACTGCATATAAAATTGATCTCTAGATTATAGGTACAGGTGAGAAATAAAAGTAATTTTTCCTATGAAATGCAATCAACAATTTATTCTTTTTACATCTCTCTTTTTATTGATACTGTTTCCCGCTTGTGAAGAAAAACGGCAAGCACTTGGAGCTGATAATGAAATCCGTATTATTTGCTCGGAACTAGATAAAGAAGTGCTCGGTGAAGCGTTGGCTATAATATTTTCTGATACAATCTATACACCTCAGCCTGAACCCTATTATTATTTTAAATTTTCTGATCCAGAGCATTATGATAATTTAAAGGATCAAGCTTATTTAGTTATTGGTGCCGTGAACCGTGAACCTGGAAACCCTGGTCTACAACTGCTAAAAAAACTGTTGCCAGTAGATCAATTCACATCAAGTAGTCTCGATGACCCGATATTATTTACCAGAGATGTTTATGCTTATAAGCAGTTATTTATGATCATGAATTCGATATCAGCAGATCAATTAATAGCTGCTGCTAAAGAAAAAAAACATTGGATACAAAAACAGTTTCATAATCAATTTATACATCGTCAGGAGCAATTCCTTTTTGGTGATGACCGTAATACAGATTTGGAAAAAACCATCAAGGAAGAATATGGATGGAACATAAAAATACCTTGGGGTTGGGAAATGATTCGCAGTATGCCTGATTCTAATTTTGTTTGGATCGGTAGGGAAATGCCATTTCAATGGATCAGTATTCACTGGGAAAGAGGTATATACGTAGATGATGAATTAACTGCAGGGGAGTATTTGTGGGGTTGGCCAAAAAAATACTATGGGTCAGTTAGATTCAATGATTATCATTTTCAGTTGAAAAATACAAAATTTAAAGGATATAAAGCTTGGCGTGGCGATGGAGTTTGGGAAACTATCAATGAAATGGAAGCAAAGGGTGGACCTTTTCGTTCCTATTTATTCTATGATAAAAACAATCACCGTACCTATCATATTAATATGCTGATTTATAACCCAGGAAATGATAAATCTCTTTACATGAGACAGTTGGATTTGATTGCAAAAACATTTCAGACCGGATGATGAAATTATGCGTAGTATACTAATCACAGGTGCATTTGGACAGGTGGGGTCAGTCCTAAAAAGGATTATATATCAAGATTATGATTTGACCCTCACCAGCAGAAGTATTCCATATGGTGAGAAGGGGATTAACCTTGATATCCGCAATGCTGTGGTACTAAAGGAAGTGATAAAGGCGGTGCGACCAGACGTACTCATACATCTAGCAGCAATGACCAGTGTAGATGGTTGTGAGCTTGAACCAGAAAAAGCGGCTGAAACTAATATTGCAGGTGTAGAGCATATTTGCAGCGAATATTCCGGGCATGTTATTTACCTATCCACCGATTATGTATTTAACGGAAAAAATGGTCCATATTCCGAAACTGACCCGACAGACCCTATCAATGTATACGGGGCCACCAAGCTTGCCGGTGAGCGACTATTGCTGGAAAACAATCCTGATCATCTTATACTACGTTGCAATGTTGTGTATGACTATAATCCTTATACCAAGGCCAGTTTTTTAAACTGGGTTATTGAATCATTGCAGAATAAAAAGGAGATTCGGGTTGTCCAAGACCAGATCAATAACCCCACGTGGGCAGAATCTTTAGCCGAGGCTATCGTATTTTGTATGAAACAAGAAATCTCTGGTACGGCCCACTGGGGAGATGCTGATTATATGAATCGATATGATTTTGCGATAAAAATCGCAAACACGTTTGATCTTAATGCCAGTCTAATAAAACCAATAACAACAGCAGAATTGAAACAACCAGCTCAAAGACCATTAAATTCGGGGTTGAAAACTGATTACCTAAAAAGTCGTTTAGGTATTACACCACCAACGGTTGAAGATTGCCTACTATCCATTCGGGGCAGAATTTCAAAATGAAAACACTAGTTATTTCACCTACTTATAATGAAAAAAAGAATATTGAATCTCTGGTAGAACAGGTATTGGGTGCTAATCCAGATTACCATTTGCTGGTTATCGATGATAATTCCCCTGATGGAACAGCCAATAAGGTGAAGGAACTGCAAAATGATTATACCAATCTATACCTGAAGGAACGACCTAGAAAAGCCGGATTGGGTACTGCATATATTAGTGGTTTTAAATGGGCGTTGAAGATGGGCTATGAAGCTATAGTGCAAATAGATGCCGACCTTTCTCATGATCCTAGTGACATACCCAGACTGGTTAAACGGTTAGAAACCCATGATCTCGTCATCGGCAGCAGATATATTTACGGTGTCAGTGTCGTTAACTGGCCCATTCGTAGACTTATTCTCAGTTATGGTGCAAATTTGTATTCAAGTGTAGTTACGGGTATGGACCTTAAGGACAGTACTGGTGGATTCAAAGCGTGGAGTTGTAAAGTCTTGGAAGAATTACAGTTAGATCAGGTTCACTCACAAGGATATTCCTTCCAGATTGAAATGAACTTCAGGGCTTGGCGCAGAGGATTCAATATAATTGAAGAACCAATCATTTTTGTTGATCGTACCATTGGTGAATCAAAAATGTCCAAGGCTATCATGTTTGAAGCAATCTGGATAGTTTGGAGATTGCGGATCTGGAAAATGTTTGGCTGGTAAAGAGTTTATACCTTGCATGACTCTCTCTATTTGTATTGTAACTCTGGATGCCGGAAAATTGTTGAAAAAATGCCTCGATTCAATTCCAGCTGCAATGGGCAATTTAAGTTACGAAATAATTGTTGTTGATAATTACTCCAGAGATGGTACTCTGACAATGCTCAAAAAACATTATCCCTATATTACATTAATCCAAAATAGTACCAATAAAGGTTATACCATGCCAATGAATCAGGCTCTGAGACAGGCTAAAGGCGCTTACTTGCTTCAGTTGAACCCAGATGCTGAATTAAGTCCTGGATCGATCAATACATTGTATGAATATTTAAAACAAAACCCTGATGTGGGTATATGTGAACCAAGAATAATCGGGGACGATGGTTTTTTTCAAAGGTCCACCCGGCGTGGTATTGCCACACCTTGGGCGACTATCACATATTTCCTGGGATTGAGCACATTTTTCCCGAATAACCCAGAAATGACACAGTATAGACTTGAGCATCTGGATGAATATACGATTTCAGAAGTAGACGGTGTTTCAGGAACCTGTATGCTATTTCGTAGAGAAGTACTTGATGATATTGGATATTTGGATGAACGCTTTTTTGCCTACCAGGAAGATAGTGATTATTGTATCAGGGCCAAGAAAAAAGGGTGGAAGATTATTTATAACCCTATTGTAACTATTTCCCATTCCCGGGGTCATGGTGGATCTGGTGCCCAGCCTATGCGTTCCATTTTTGAATGGCATCGTAGTTATTATTATTTCTATTACAAGCACTTAGCAGCAGATTACTCCTTTGTATTTAATTGGATCTATACGTTAATGATGGCTGGAAAGCTTATCCTTACAGAATTAAAGCATTTCGTTCGCAGATAATACAGGCATAAATTAGAAATATTTTATTACCTAAATTTGCCAGGCTGTTTTTAAAAATATTATTTTCAAGATCGGAGTACGTTGACCAATTTCAAATAGAAAGTTAGTTTCAGAATTTATATGGCAGCCTATTATTTACAATTTGAAAAACCCATTCAGGTACTGGATGATAAAATCCTTGAACTAGAAGCGACCAATAATTCCAACCAGAGTATAATAAAAGAGATTAGTGCATTAATGGCAGAAAGGTCCAAATTAATTTTAGAAATATATTCTAATTTGTCTCGCTGGCAACGGGTTCAACTGGCTCGACACCCAAACCGTCCATTTGCATTGGATTATATAAATTATTTTTCCCCAGAGTTCATTGAATTACATGGTGATAGATATTTTATGGACGATCCAGCAGTAGTAACTGGTTTGGGGTATTTTAGCGGAAGAAAAGTAGCTTGGATTGGTCAACAAAAAGGACGCAGTACCAAAGAAAACTTACATCGAAATTTTGGAATGATGCGACCGGAAGGCTATCGCAAGGCACTGCGTGTAATGAAACTTGCAGAAAAGTTTAAGCTTCCGGTAATCACACTTATTGACACCATGGGTGCATATCCTGGTATTGGTGCCGAAGAAAGGGGGCAAGGTGAGGCTATTGCACGAAATTTAATTGGAATGGCTAGCTTAGAGGTTCCTATTATTGGTGCAGTGATTGGAGAGGGCGCCAGCGGTGGTGCCTTGGGGATCGGCTTATGTGATCATTTTCTGATGATGGAGAATACTTGGTATTCGGTCATAAGTCCGGAGGGATGTGCTTCCATTCTCTACCGCGATGCTGCACGGGCGGAGGATGCTGCGGATGCTCTAAAACTTATTCCTGATGATTTGAAAAAAATAGGTATTTGTGATACAATAATAAATGAACCGGACGGTGGTGCTCACCGGAATTTTAATGCGTCCGCGGATTTACTGCAGACTGCTCTTATCGAGTCTTTAGATGGACTCTCAGACATGGCCCCTGAATCATTGCTGGATGGGCGGATTAAAAAATACGATCAATTGGGTATCTTCCAAGACTAATTATGATTAAACATAGTTACTCAGTCAAAGTATATTATAAAGATATTGACCAGATGGGAATTGTCTATTATTCTCGTTATTTTGAATATTTTGAAGAAGCCAGAACGGAAATGCTTGCTTCGATTGGGTTGAAGTATTCTGAAGTAGAGGCACAGGGATATAGGATGCCAGTAATTGAAGCATATTCAGAATATAAAAAAGGTGCCTCCTTCGAGCAAGAAATACTAATTGAATCCCAAATCCTTGATCAGCCAAAAGCCCGTATTCAAATCAATTACGAAGTCAAATTAAAGGATGGAGATGATCTGCTGATGAAGGGATATACTATCCATGCATTCACCAATAAAGCGGGCCGTCCTGTAAAATTGCCAAAACATATTCGGAAGATCATGAATGCATATTTTAAATAAAGAATAATATTGATGAGAATTTTGTGAATCAATAATTATTTAAATAGTTCATATAATCATATTTTTTGAAACTTTAATAGTTTTTATTTCAAACCAATTATCCTGTGGTGACCAATTTGCTATGGAAGAAACATTAATTATAGTTTTGAACTAAGCAGCAGAAAATGATAACAAGATATATATTGTTACTGTAGTTAAAACTATCGATAAAAAGGCTTCTTTTGCCTTTAAACAAGGTGTCATATCGATAGGTGTAGAACCCTGTTCATAGCTTTTTTCAATCTCTTTTTGATTTTTAGGTTTTTATTGTCCGTTCAGTAGTATCACCATAACTGACCAAGTAAAACTTATAAAATATAGGAAAAGATAAATTGTATCATAGGATAAAAAATAATATGGAATGGAAAGGTATTAAAAACTGGATAAAGACGTGATTTATCGTTTTTAATTATAGAGATGATATCGTATTAAAAATAAAACTTGCGATTATCTACTATATCTGCTTTAGATTTTAACTCAGTGAGCCAGGTTTGGAATAACTGGCTCTGTTTACGGCTAAAAAGATTTTTCTTTAAGGTTCCTTTCTGAACTTCAAACTCAGTGCTATCAAAGGATGAAACATCCACGAGCTCTATGAGAGCATGTCCTCTTGTGGTTTCCAAAGGGCCTAATATGCCTTCCTTAGGTTTGGCAAAAATGAGAGCACCAACCACAAAATTGCTGCGGTTTATAGATGAAAAACCTTGGGTCAAAGTTTTTGTCTCATTTTTTATTTCATCTATTTTTGAATCAATATTTTCTATATCAGATAAAGATTTATTATCAGCTGTAATATTTACCAAAAACTCATTAGCTTTATCTAAAGTCGCTTCCTTTTCTTTACGTTTTATTATACGGCTCCTGATTTGCTGTTCTACATCCTCAAAGGAAGATATACCTGGTGGAGTGATAGACTCCAGATAGCATACGGCAAAATACTGTTCATTATCAATAATATCCGATACGGCACCTGTTTCGCTACGAAATGCAAACTGGACTGCGCTACGAAGTGCACCAATCTTTTGGATTGAAAAAGAACTTTCCTGCAGTTTTTCATGGGTGTGGATTTCCACACTGTGAGAATCAGCAGCGTTGCCAAATCCAAAATCTTGGGCATCGTAACTGAATAGGGTAGCTGCCCGCTTCAAGTTTGCTAGGGTGGTAGCACTTGTCTCAATATTAAGTAGAATATGTGAAGCCAGTATTTCTTCACTTCCATCTTCGTCCATCTTTTTATCACGAATATGAATGATATGGTAGCCAAACCTAGATTTTACCGGACCAATAATTTGGCCAATATCAGCACTAAAAGCAGCTTCTTCGAAAGGTTTTACCATACGTCCTTTTTTGAACCATCCTAGGTCTCCGCCCTTGTTACCCTGATTACCGGGATCTTGAGAGTAGTCGTTGGCGATGGTGGAAAAATCTTCCCCGGATTTGGCACGTGAAGCTAGTTCATTTGCTAGATTAGAAATGGAAGTGGAATCATCTTTGGATGGTTCTTTTTTCCAAAAGCAGTATTTAATTGTACGCAGTTCATCCTGCTCAAAGTCTGTCAGGGAAGATTCGTATTCTTCATTAAGTTCTAAATCTGTGGGTTCTGTGGTTTCTGTCTGGATTGCTGCAGTAGTAATATGGATAGCGTTAATAGTGTAATTTATATTGCGCATAATGAATTCATTACGCAAATCCTCCTCTGTAATAATAATGCCTTGATCGAGATATTGCTGGAGTTTAAAATTTGGAATATATGTTTTTTTCATGAAAGCTTCTACAGGGGACCACTCATTCCCCTGCGGTGCGGCTAGGATATTTTTGTATTTTTCAGCGTCAAAAGTACCGTCTGTCTGGAAATCGGGATTTTGCTGGAGAAATGGCGGTGGGTTATTTTCCAGATGATAAAGAACTTCTTCATCTGTGGCGTTAAGACCAAGACGTTCTACTTCCTGGGTAATAAGAATGTCCTGTAATAAGTTATCCCAGGCAGTGGTACGTGCCCGTTGGATATGATAATCGCTGACTTGTTGACCAGAAGCACGGATCTGTTCAAGTTCTTGAGTGACCAAGCTCTGAAATTTATCTGGTGAAATGTCTTGGCCATTAATTCGGGCAATGGTTGTATTTGGGTTAACACGGCCCAAAAGCTGGTCAATAATATTTGCACCACCCACCAAACCACCAATGGTCATACTGAGCAGGAACATAGCTAGAAGACCCCATAGTACCACATGCATACGATTGCGCATGGATGTCATTAAACCCATAAAAATACCTTTCTTGAAACCATAGTAGATATAATTAGTCGAAAACAGCTGGCGAATTTATAATGTGGTATTTGATGAAACAATGAACTAGACTGATATAACTTACACATCTAATTATGACTGATTGTCAATCTGTTTTTATTACTCGTCACGGTCCACCTACTGTTTTACAACTTCAGTCATCATCGCTATCAAATCCTAAGCAACATGAGGTACAGGTAGAAATAAAATATTCCGGAATTAATTTTGCTGATATTATGAGTAGGATTGGATTATATACTACTAGGTTAAAACCGCCCTACATCCTTGGAATGGAAATAGCAGGTGTGGTTGCAAAGATAGGGTCAGATGAATTAAATCCAATGCTTGGGAAACCAGTAGTTGGAATTTGTACATCTGGAGGATATTCCACACATGTCAATGTCCCAGCTGAACAGTTGTTTATTATTGAAAAGAAATGGCTTAGTATTGGTGCCTCAATTCCAGTCAACTATTTAACTGCGTATTTTATGATATTGCACCAGGGCTGTTTAAGAAAAGATGAAACTATTTTAATTCATGGAATAGGAGGTGGCGTTGGTATTGCAGCTTTGCAGATCTCTCAGAAAATTGGAGCAACAATCATAGGTACAGCTTCTTTGGGGAAGCACACGAAAATAAAGGAATTGGGTATTAAGAACTTGATTGATTACCGTAGTGAAAAATTTTATGAAAAAGTAATGGATATAACGAATGGAAGAGGAGTTGATCTTGTTTTGGATCCTCTAGGGGGTAAGGATCTGGCAAATAGTTATAAATGCTTGGCTGAATTTGGTCGTGTTGGTGTGTATGGCTTTTCAACTGCAGTAACAGGACTGAAAAGAAGTTATATTAAAATATTACCTAAATTTCTACAAATGCCAAATTTTAATCCGAGACATTTAATGATGAAAAATCTAGGTGCTTTTGGATTTCATTTGGGTATGATAAGGCGGAGGAAAGATCTTGTTGATCGCTATGGTAAAATTCTTTTTGAATGGCTGGATGGAAGAGAAATAAATCCAATGATTGATTGCATATTCGATTTGGAAAATGCTGCAGATGCACATCAGTACATCGCTGATAGGAAAAATATTGGTAAAGTATTATTAAAATCAGATTAATGAATATTTCAGATCTTGAAGAAGACATAATTAAGTGCAGGAAATGTGATCGATTGGTTTATTTCAGGGAAAAAATTGCCCGGGAAAAAAGAAGATCTTATATGAATTGGGATTACTGGGGCAAAGCTGTACCGGGCTATGGAGACCCTAATGCAAAAATAATGATTTTGGGATTAGCACCTGCTGCACATGGTGGTAACAGGACTGGCAGGGTTTTTACAGGTGATAAATCTGCTGATTTTCTATTCAAATGTTTATACCATGTTGGTTTGGCAAATCAGCCAAACTCTGACCATAGAAATGATGGTTTAAAACTTGATGGCTACATTACACCAGCAGTAAAGTGTGTACCTCCAGGAGATAAACCTACGGCAGGTGAGAAAGCTAATTGCGAACCCTTTCTGGCCCAAGAATTTTTACTTTTAAATCGTTTAAAGATTATTTTAGGCTTAGGAAAGATTGGATTTGATTCGTGTTTAAGATTTGTTAAAAAGGAGCATTCACTTAAAATGAAGGATTATAAATTTGGGCACGGTGTACGATATGAATTACCCAATGGCCTCATTCTTTTTGGTGCTTTTCATCCCAGTCCAAGAAATGTAAATACTGGGCGATTAACTTTTGATATGATGGTTGGTTTCCTAGAACAGATAAAACTAGAACTTTAATTATGCTAAGGCGAATATTTATTCTGGTAATTTTAGTTCAGCCATTATTGGGTGTCTGGTTAACCTACGAAGAAGCAGTCCAGAATTCTCCATTTAAAACGGCCACCATTGGTCGTGTGGAAGTGGTTCCTGGTGAGAACGCTTTTTTTTTCCGTGGACAGGATGAAAATAATAGGTCTTGGTATACTGTAAGCCTACCCGAGTTAGATACCACCAGACTTCTGGATGGTCAGGTTCTTAAATTCCAGGGAAAGGACTTAGATGTGAGTAGACTCTCACTATCAAGTTCTGGGGATAAAGTGTTGATTCAGACAGATCATGATAAAATCTGGCGGCATTCCCATTGGGGAACCTATTATGTATATGATCTAAAATATAAAAAACTTTCTAAGGTAAGTCGTGATCATCGCCGCCTGCGGAATGTAAAATTATCACCAAACGGGAAGTTTGTGGCCTATGTTCGGGAAGATAATAATCTCTATACTTTTGAAATAGAGAAAAGGAGGGAACGAAAACTTACCAATACAGGATCAGAGACAATCATCAACGGACACTTTGGCTGGCTATATGAGGAGGAGTTGACTGGCTACGATGCTTATCGCTGGTCACCAGATAGTCGTTATATAGCCTTCTGGCAAGAAGATCAGTCTCTAGTGCGGGAGTATGCTCTGATTGATGAACTGGGGCTATATCCTGTGATCCAGAAAATCCGCTATCCAAAAGCCGGAGAGACCAATCCCACTGTAAGGATAGGCATTCTTCGTGCTAAGGGCGGGGGACGTAAGTGGGTGGATCTGGGTCAGTTAAATGACCATTATTTCCCCTGGATGGAATGGGTGAATGATGACCGTTTGGCCTTTTTAAAGATGGATCGCAAACAGAAGAATTGGGAATTGATGATTGCTGAAAAGTCAACTGGTAATTCCGTTATTGTTTTGCAAGAATCCGATCCTGATGGATGGCTGGAAAATCATGGTCAGTTCCGGTTCCTTAATGATGGGCGTATTGTTTGGGTTTCGGAACGGTCTGGATATAAGCACATACATATGGCAAAGCATTCTGGAAGTAGAAACTGGCCCATTACCTCAGGAGAATGGGAAGTAACAGCAATTAACTATATTGATGAAGACAATGAGTTGATCTATTTCACGGCTAATAAGGAATCGGTATTTGAAAGTCGTTTTTATGCAGTTCATTTTGATGGTACGAATCTAAGACTACTTACACCTGAAAAAGGGTCTCACTCGGTAAGAATTACCGACGCAGGAAACTATTTTATTGATACATATTCGAGTACCAATATGCCAAGGCGGATTCTTCTAAAGGATATGTCTGAAGGACAGGTAGTGAAAGTTTTGGATGAAACAGATTTGAAACAGTTTATTGATTATGAATGGTCTTTTCCCAAAATTGTCCATTTTCCCACAAAAGATGGGAAGGAAATTCTGGACGGTATGGTAATTCTTCCTCCAAATTACAGTCCTGAAAAAAAATATCCAGTGATCATGTATGGCTATGGAATGCCCGGCACCCAGATTATTTGGAATAGATGGGGTAGGATCCTGCACCAGTACTTGGCCCAGAAAGGATTCATTGTCTTCGCCATGGACACCCGGGGCATGAGTGGCCGGGGTGAAAAATTCAAAAATCTTAGTTATGGCGATATGGCCCACTATCTGGCCAAAGATCAACTTGCGGGTCTCCAGTATCTTATAGATAAAGGTTTTGCCGATCCGGATCGGATCGGGGCTTGGGGATGGAGCGGCGGGGGTTATTTCACATGCCTTATGATGACCAAGAACGGTCCTTATTTTAAAGCTGGTGTAGCTATTGCTCCCTGCACGGATTATAGACTTTATGACACTGCCTATACAGAACGATCTATGGGATTGCCACAGGAAAATAGTGCAGGCTACGATTCAACCAGTACCATTACTTGGATTAACCGTATGAAAGGCAGCCTTTTGCTTATGCATGGTACCGCTGATGACAATGTTCATGCTCAGCATACTAGCCACTTTGTACAAGCGGCCCTAGGAGCTGGTAAAGATGTGGAATGGTATCAGTATCCAGGTCGCAACCATGGTATATACGGTGGCGGTGCAAGAGAACATCTTTATAAAAAGATGATCGAATATTTTCAAGAGAAACTATAGTCCTATAAACGTTTTTACCAATAATTAGATAATACAAAACCAAATCCGGATCCCAGTTTATTTTCTTTTTAGATGATCATTAGATTTAATAATGATTTAACGTATTAGATCACTGGTATATATTTTTATTTTATTATAGATAAAGAGAAATAAATTAAGTGATAGATCAGTACAACCTATTCAGTGAAAACTTTTTTAAGAAATTTTAAGCCATTTCTTGCAAAGCTGTCCTGCGATTCAGCCAGAGGTTTCCAAATGCATACTGCTTCAGCTAAACTTTTGTTATTTGGTGTGAAACTCTCTATAACGATATTACCTTTATAGTTAATTTTTTCTAGACCCAATTTAAAATCAGTCCAATTTGTGGTGCCAGTGCCTGGGATCCCTCTATAATTCTCAGATACTTGAACATGGATTAAGTCATCCCCAGCAATAGAAAATGCATCAATTAGGTTTTTTTCTTCAATTGCCATGTGAAATCCATCTAAGCAAATTTTAGCACGTTGATGAGATATATCATAAATCAATTTTTTTACATCTTCTGCGTTATTTATCAAATCTGTCTCAAACCTATTTAGGGGTTCAACAGCAATATCAAGGCCTTTTTCATCTGCCATCTTACATACTTTACTCAAATTAGAAACAGCTCTGTCCCATTCTAATTTCCTTTGATCAGGAAGAATCATTCTCGCTTTACCAACTTCAGAATACATCGGTCCAGCGAAATAGGTGCAACCCAATTCAGATGAAATTTTAAGACAATCCTGTATGTAGTTTAGACAATTTTTTATAATATCTGGATCATCGTTAGTTAGATCCCGTCCAGGACCAAAAGCTCCACAAACAGTTACACTTAGACCAAACCTTTTTTTTAATTCATTAATTCTACTTATATCAATATCTCGAGGATCTTCAATAGGAA
>CAJWLO010000034.1 GCA_913043235.1 uncultured Fidelibacterota bacterium | reverse complement strand
CTTTAGAATTATTACCTAAAAATAAATCATGTATTTTAAAACATGGAATAGGGAAACAATATAAAAATAAAAAAAATAAAATATCTTTTGGAATAGTTGGCAGAGAATATGATTCGGGTAGGAAACAGTTTAATATTGTACCTGAATTAAAAAAAATACCTAATTGCGAATTTTTTATAACAAATGGAACCTTTACTGATGAACAAATGCCTGACTTTTATAATAGCATTGATTACCTTTTGATTTTATCTAATAATGAAGGTGGTCCTGTACCTGTTTTAGAAGCGTTTGCTATTGGAAAACCAGTAATTGCACCTGATGTAGGTTGGTGTTGGGAATATCCAGTGATTAAATATAATACAATCGATGAACTAAAGATTTTAATTAAAACATTATCCATTCATATTGATAATGAACAAATTTGGAAAAAAAGTAGTCAAAAGCTATTAAACATATTTAGAGTGTTATTAGAACGAAAAAATTACCAAAAACTTTAAAGAAAAATATTATTACTATCAATTCTCAATATAGAGTGTATAAAAAGGGAGAATTAATATTAGTGAATTAAAAATTATAATATACACTTGTGTTACCGGTGATTATGATTCCTTAATTGAGCCTACTGTAAAAGACCCAAGATATGAATTTGTTTGTTTTTCTGATAATGAAAATCAGAATTCCGATTTATGGGAAATAAAACCATTAATAAAGAATTTTAATTCAAATAAAAAGAACAACCGATATCATAAAATGCATCCTCATATTTTATTTCCTAGTAATCAATACAGTATATACATTGATGGAAATATCGGCTTGAGAGGGAATCATTTATTCAAAAGAGTCCAAGAATTAATCGCAAACGGTGTTTTATTATCAATGGCTAAACACCCATTTAGGGACTGCGTATACGATGAAGCCGAAGAATGCCTTAGATTAAACAAATCAGATACACTACAAATCCTAAATCAAGTTATTTTTTTGAAAAATATGGCTTACCCACGATCAAATGGTTTAATTGAAGCCAATATTATTTTTCGCAAACATCATAATCTAGAATTAATTGATTTGATGGAATCATGGTGGTCAACTTTCAGTAAGTTTCCTACTCGGGATCAACTGATCTTTAATTATATTCTATGGGAAAAAGAGTTTTCTGGTCTTGAATATTTTTTTAATCAGGATGATAACCAATTAAGAAAATCCGGTGATTATATTTTTAAGCTACATAACTATGAAAAAGTTGAACAAGACACAAATCAAAAATTTGATCAAAGTATAATTAATCGAACTTTTATTAGATTTAAAAGATATAGTCGAAATTTTATCGTGTTCGTTAATCGTTTTGCAGAATATCCTCTTTATCAATTTATTATCAAGAAAATATTGAGAATAAAGTTTTAATTAAGATTTATATAAAAAGTAATTAGGAGGATTTTATAGATAAAGGATAGTAAAATATTTTTCAAAATATAAATATTTTTATTTTTGCACCAATACTCTTTATGAATAAGAAAAACAATTTTATTATTCTAAAAAGTAATTTTTTCAAGCTAACATGTTTTATTGGTCGGTCAAATGAAATCAGATTAAGATCATAATTTGTTTTACTAAGTGCCTTATAAACAGGTCCCAAGCGAATACCAATTGGATTATCACGTAATAATTCAACCTTAACAAAAGGCATTCCCTTTTTTAATAGTTTTAAAGGGTAATTGCATGTTGGATTTATGATAGCATCTGTATGGAATATAGACTTTAGATCTATTGAAGAAATATAGACTTTCGCTTGAAAACCATTTTGTATTAAGAAATTTGATAATCCTATTTCGTAGCTGCGAATAATCTGGAATTTATTAGAAAAAGGTAGTATGCTATTCCAAAAATCTTTAAATGGTTGGGATACAAGTATGTTTTTTCGAAATATTAAAAAATAACTTTGTATATGCCAATCCATTTCAAAATTATCCGTTATACCCCAAAAATCGCATTTTTCCAGTTTCATTCGATCAAATAATTCTGATAGAGGTCTGATGGGGCCAAATACACTAGAATTAGTTATTAATAATTCATCAAAACTTTGGTATTCTATTTGATCAAAAACGTATTTCCACATACCAAAATCATAGCCTTCATTGATCTTGGTATCCGCACTATCACAATATATATCAACTTTTGAAAGTTCGGTTTGTGAAAGATTAGCAGTTGAAATGAAGTCAATACGACTACAATGTTTTTTTAGTTCTTTCAAATAGTACAAAACATAAGGTTTAATTTCACCATTGGCATCATAATGAGCATAGATTGCTAAACGTTTCATTTCAGTATTATTTCTTATGGTTTAATTGAATAACAACAGTAAATCCATTCCCAACTTTATAATCAGTATCTTTATAATCAATAACATTAAAATCTAAATATTCAAGGAGATCTAGAAAGGTCTCTGAGTAATCCAAAAGCTTTGGTGATGGTCTGCATTATTTTCAAATGGTGCAGTACGATTATGCCTATCAATGAGTTCTTGTAAAGTGGTTAAAAGCTTATCATGATCAGATGTTCTTTCTTTATGTGGAACAATTAAAAAAATATATTGACGTGCAACCCTTTTCCATTCTTTAAGTGTTTTTATTGGATCAAAAAAATGTTCAATAACGTGTGAAGCAAGTACAATATCAATTGAATTATTATCGAATGGAAGTTCATCTCCAGGTGCTACTATATCCACGGGTAGTTTCATTCCTGATACTTTTTCATCTTCAACCTTAAATCGTGTGTTCATATCTCCATATTTGTCAACATTTAATGTATCTAGACCAAATTAGTTTTGTGCTGATCCACCGATTTCAACACCTTTTAGATCATCTAAATAATTGTGTGCCAATTTGGATTGTTGAAAAATTATATTTTGGTGGCCAAATATGAGTTCATATACTCTGGAATAGATTTGTTTTACGATGCCATCAATATTAGAATGTGGCTTAACAATCTTTTTATAGATCTTTTTTAACATTTATAAAGTAAATACTGATATATTAATATATGGATTTACAAAGATTATTTCGTCGTTTTTTAGGCAGAAATAAGGAGCAACACTTTGAAGATGATGAGCAGTATCAAGATCTGATCATCGGCGACGAGATATTGACTGGTGTCCGCGAGTGTTCCCAGCGATTTGAAGCCATGAAGCCACTCCTAGATCGGTATCAACGAACCTTCACAACGCTCGATATTGGGGCCAACATGGGCTATTTCTCCTTTCGGATTGCCAAGGAATACCCAGCGGTCGCGGTAATGATCGAGTCCCGTTCGAATGATGGGCTACTGGCAAGGGCGTGTGATTTAAACCGTGCAAATGTAGTGTGGCTCCGCTGCCGTATTACTGCTGAAGAATTGGAGAAACTCGCCAAAGTGGAACACTTTGACGTGCTTCTTGTAATGAATTTCCTACATCATCTTGGTGATAAGTGGAGATTAGCATGGGAGGCTGCGCTTCGCATGGCCGACCATGTCTTGGTTGAAACCCCGACGGATGTTGGAGCCTGTGGTCAACAGTATTTGAGTGAGATCAATACGGAGGTGGAAAGAAATGCCAGTCATATTCTCGGAACCTTTGCTCGCCACACTGGTAAGGGTCATAGCATGCTCTATCACATCGTGTCGGAATCTCAAAAAAAATTGATTAGGCCATATTGGGTATTACCCAAGGACAAGGCATTCCGGGATTCTAGAGTAATGGGCCAACATGATCTACGAATCAATAGCAACTTCTCAGAAAAGGCTCTGATTCACGGAGATCGTGGCCAACAGCCTCCCTGGGTGCCCGGTATCAATTCAATGACATACCGTGCCCTTGGCGGTGCTTATCCTAGGGCAGAAACTATTAGGACCTGGGCCAGTAAACTTCCCTCAGGCCCAGATATGAATCTTTGGAATTTGATTCTAAGCGGGGATGGTTTGAGCGTCATTGACCAGCACGGTAACCACGAGAGCCTCCTTTGGGACTACCTGCCATAAAGGTTGCAATCATTGCTGAGATTCGAATTTGAAAGCCTAAATTCTTTTTTAACTTTGGCTAATTATCAGCAGTATACTGTTTTCGCTATTTCTGCGAGAGTCTAACTCCATAGGATTCATGTTGGTGAATTTGTTAAAACGAAGAAATGGTATTGCTGCAATAGTATTGCCCTCTTCACAATATCAAATATTGCTTACTAAAAGTTTGGCATAGATAGAAAAATATTGTTTTAGGCGGTACATTGGTTGTAAAAAAAGAATTCTATTGCAAAAATTGGATTTCATACTTTCAATTCTAAGCTAATAACGAAATACATTATATTATGGTTGGAATTATCGTTTTTCTATGAATATTGAAAATTATTAATGGTCTTATCAATGCTATGAAATCAATTATCCAAAAACTAGGATTTACAGAAAGGAAACATGACAAACAAAATTTTCTTTCTATCGTTGCAGTATTTAAGAATGAAGCAATGGGTATGGAAGAATGGTTAAACCACTATATAATGCAAGGAGTAGAACATTTTTATCTGATAGATAATGGTAGTACAGATAATTATAAAGATATTTTTCAAAAATATAACAATATCACCTGCATTATTGATCCCAAAAAACACTGCCAAACCAAGCATTATAATAAATATTTATCCACTGTTAAAAAATATACAGAGTGGGTTGCAGTTGTTGATTTGGATGAATTTATATATGCTAGAAAAGGTTTTAATAAGATAAAAGATTTTCTATTGAGGGTTAGTGATGATGTTGGTTGTATCAGTCTTGGTTGGAAAATATTTGGTTCAAATGGTCACATTATACAGCCTACATCTATAAGAACAGGTTTTACGCATCGAATGATAGGTTGTAGTGAAGAGATTAATAATAAAGAAATAATACGCACTAATAAACTATTGAAGTTTAGAATACATTCCCATAAAATTAGAAAATGTGAAAAGATAAAATTGCCCATTAACAATAATGAGGAATCGCTAAACGAATCTGATTTACATCTGAATCATTATGTCGTTCAATCTAGACAATTCTTTGAAAACATAAAGATGCAGCGTGGAGATGCATCTAATCCGGAATTTGAAAATATTAGAACATGGGAATATTTTCGAGATTATGATTACAATGATATCTTGGATGAAGAACTGAAAAATATCTCATTAATAAAATAATCTTCAAAATTCTATTTTTAACCAATACTGCCTTTCATAAGGTCTAATAATGTTTTTTTAACAATATTTCATTGATGTGTTTATAAATATAACTCAACTATTTTATAGAGTTTTAATTAAACTATGGAGTTTAGTCTGTATCTTGGTAACAAAAATTCGCCATCCAATTGCCTCATCGAACAGTAACTTATTACTTCTATACTATACAAATGTTCAATCCGAATGGGAAAATAGTTTTACCTATATAAAAACTAATCAAGACTTTTTGAATTATAGCTTATTGGTAGTGATCCCTTTTCGAGATAAATGGAATTATACCTATAGATGTTTGACAAGTTTAAATTTACAGGATTTCAATGGTATGAATGTAACAGTTGTTCTGGCTGATAATGGATCTATTGAGGATAAAACCCACCAAGGTATTGAAGAATTAAAATCACGTAATGATCTAAAATATCAAATTTCTTATGTCCGGTATGATATACCCTTTAATTTTTCCACTCTTAATAATATGGCAGTTAATGATCACTTATTTAATAAAAGTGATTATCTTCTTCTCCTTAATAATGATGTTGAATTTCTTGAATCGGATTCTTTAGTAAGTATGGTAACTTTTATATCTAATAATCCTGATTGTGGTGCTCTAGGTTGCACCCTTTTATATCCTGATAGGAAAATACAACACATCTTTATATCTGTTGGAGCAAAAATAGTTGGCGCCCATCCTTTTCGAGGTAAAATCTATAATCCAAGTGAAGAATGGTTCAGTAAACCTCGGGTAGTAGCAGCGACAACAGGAGCCGTTCTTCTAACATCTTTAAAAGATTATAAAAATGTTAATGGACTTGATGAAAAACTTGGCACTTCCTACCAGGATGTTGATTATTGTCTAAAAATTCAGGATTTAGGTAAATACATAGCAGTTTATTCAGGGACTGCGATGATCCATCATGAGACTGTAACTAGGGCACCTGAACCTAATTGGCGTGAAGTATATTATATATATAATAAATGGCATAATAAATTAACAAATAACAAATATTTTTCTAGTATGTTTACTCGTTGGTCTGCTCATTTAGCTTTTTCTTTAGGTGAAGGTGATTTCCCGTGGAAGAAACTAGTAGTTCCAAAAAATCCGAAACAAATTGGTTAATAAGTAATTATCTATTTAATTAACTTATTGTCTTTACAAGGTTAAATACTGAATGGATTTCATCTTGCTTAACGCTACCTGTGTTGGAGAAAAACCTGATGGTATTGCGGTATACTGCAGGGAATTGGTTCAAAGGCTCCTCGCTAAAAAACAAAATAAGCATTATATAGTTTATATTAATAGTAAAGGGATCAATGAAATGTCATTTCTTACCCAAAAGAGAAATGTTACTATCTACATAATCCCTGGTTGGTTTTCACCGGATCATGGATTTATTGGTCACCTTCTGCGATTGTTATTTAGTCAATATCTGGCTCTTAGGTTTCCCAGAGCAATAATTTTTAACCCTAGTCCATTGGAAGTTGCCCTGAGGCACCGATACCAAGCCGTCATGGTTCATGATTTGATTCCGTTGCTTTTTCCTGATGATCATAGAAAGCAAATCCATTTCTATAAATACCTGCTGGGTAGCGCATTACGCTATGCTGGAGCAGTCATTACACCTTCTAACCATACTATGAAAATGATTAAAAAGCAGTTTCATCCTGAGGTTGGGAAATTATTTACTATCCATAATGGTATCAAATTGCCGGACACAAAGACTTTAAATGACACGAAAAGAAAAGAAAATTTTATTCTATATCTGGGTCGTCTTTCACCTACAAAAAATGTTGCTGGGCTGATAAATGCATATAGGGAAATTGCAGATCAGGTACCACATAAATTGGTTATCGCAGGCAGCGGAGATATTGAAATATTAAAAAATAGTGATCCAGGTGGACAAGGAATTGTTGAGTTTATAGGTTATGTATCCGATGAAAAAGTAGACAAATTGCTAACCACTGCAGCTTTATTTGTTTTTCCTACCTTTTATGAAGGATTTGGTTTTCCACCCCTGGAGGCAATGGCCCGTGGATGTCCGGTGGTAGTCTCTAATGTAGCCAGCCTGCCGGAAATATGCGGTGAAGCCGCTTTGTATGTTGATCCTAGAAGTTTAGATAGTATTGCGGATGCCATGATCAAAGCTATTAAAAATGAATCCATCAGGACAAATTTGATACAAAATGGGTATGAAAGAGCAAACCAGTTTACATGGCAAAGGTCAGCAGACAAACACCTGAAAGTTTTTGACTTTGTTCAAAAAGGAATAAAATAAAAGAAAAATCGTTTATTGAATATCTATAACTGTTTCCATCTTAGCGTATTATATTCTTGCTGTGAAACTTATTCCCAATAGAGGAAGCATATTATTAAGGTTAATCGACCGGTATTTTGGGATACTATTCCTATATATTATAGGTCTTGTAATTAAAAAACGTAAACAACCTGGTAAATTCATAAATATTGCTATATTTAAATCTGCCGCTATAGGTGATTTAGTACTTATTAGTGCATTGCTGAAAGACCTTAAAAATGCCAACGTAGATTTTAAAATTACGTTGGTGCTGGGAAAAGATAACCATGCTCTTTTACCACTTCTCAAGTATTACGATAAATGTATAAAAATAGATGTTTCCAGGCCAATCAAAGCAATAAAACGAATCCGCAAGGAAAAATTCGACTGTTTCATTGATCTTGGATCCTGGCCCAGAATTGATGCTGTTATTTCATTTTTTTCTAACTCTGGTTTTGTTATTGGATATAAAACTAAGAATCAATACAGACATTTTGCCTATGATCAAATTATTGAGCATGATGATCAAATACATGAATTGGATAATTACAGAAATATATTTTCACAATTATTTAATATTGAATGCCTTTCATTACCTGCATTAATTGTCCCTTCTTCAACTGAGAAATTCTGTGAAGATGACTTTATACTTGTGCATATGTGGCCTGGTGGCTATAAAAGCCATTTTAAAGAATGGGATCAGGGGAACTGGCATAAACTATTCCGGAAAATAATCAAAGATAAATATCTCATTGTTTTGAGCGGTACAAATAGTGATTTGCAAAATAATAATTATTTTGAGATTGATTTTGGTAAAGAAAAAGTTTTAAACATTGCTGGAGAGTGTAATCTGTATGATCTTGCTGGTATAATATATCAGTCTTCTCTAGTAATAAGTGTCAATACTGGAATTGCACATATGTCTGCGGCGCTCGGAAAACCCACATTATGTTTGAATGGACCAACAGCTCCAGTACGATGGGCTCCTATAGGGGAACATGTAATAAATATTAATTCTACAAAAGAAGGTGCTGGATTTTTAAATCTAGGTTTTGAATATAATAGAGGCCCCGGAGATACTATGGAATATATAAGTGTGGAATCAGTTTATAATTCTCTATCGGCAATTATAAAGTAAATTACAGAATCATTATTATAGCGAGATGGACAAGATAACGATGAAAATTTATAAAATACGATCCCGAAGGAAGGTTGAAAATTAAATAACTGTGTTTTAAGTACATGAAGCGACCTCGAGGAATTTTAAAACGGAATGCCGATGTACTTCTTCTAGCTTCACAGGTAATCAATCCTTTACTAGTGGGGCTTTTGGGTTATTTGGCATTCTATTATTACCTGTTTGCTAAACCAGGATTTGACTTTTTTCCCTTCCGATACCAAATGGCAGTGCTGGTAGGGATGTTTCTTACTATTCTTATTTTTAGCTGGTTTAAAGTCTATCAACCATGGCGTGGAATTCGGTTGCGTCAGGAGTTGTGGACAATATTTCTAGCTTGGTGCAGTGTAATCATGGTCATGATTATAATCGCGTTTTTTACGAAGACTAGTACTGAATTTTCCAGGGTTTGGACTGCCAGCTGGTGGATTATATCAGGAGTATCGCTCCTAGGGTTGCGTGTAATAATTCGTCTTTCTTTGCGTTACGCCCGTTCTAAAGGATTTAATCAGCGTCAAGTGGTAATCGCAGGTGTAGGTTCTCTGGGACAAAATATAGTCAGTCGTATGCGTAGTGCACCTTGGGTAGGATTACAGATTGTAGGTTATTTTGATGATAATGAAGAACTGCGAGGTAAGAAAATTATGGGAATTTCGGTTGTAGGAAATCTTGATAACATGGAAGATTTTCTAAATAAAAATGATATTGACCAGGTCTGGATCGCACTACCAATGCGAGCAGAGTTGCGAATAAAAGAATTAATGAATAAGATTCTGGTATCTTCATCTGTGGAGATCCGCTTTGTGCCAGATATCTTTGATTTTCGCCTGCTGAATTTTTCCGTATCAGAAGTTATTGGTTTGCCGGTTTTAAACTTGACCGATTCTCCCATGTATGGTATTAATCAACTCGCAAAAGCAATTGAAGATAGGCTTGTGGCCGGTATTTCCCTGATCATTTTATCTCCTGTGATGGCATTGATTTCTCTAGGGGTAAAGTTCAGTTCATCTGGTCCTGTTTTTTACCATCAAGAACGGGTCAGTTGGAACGGGTTAACCTTTAGTATGCTTAAGTTTCGTTCCATGCCTGTGGACGCGGAAAAAGATAAGGGAGCTCAGTGGGCCACTTCCGATGATCAACGTCCAACTGGGTTCGGACGGTTTTTACGCCGAACCAGCCTGGATGAACTGCCACAACTGATTAATGTACTGAAAGGAGACATGTCCATTGTAGGCCCGCGCCCAGAACGCCCGGTTTTTATCGAAGAATTTAAAACTGAGATACCCGATTATATGCAGAAACATCTAGTGAAAGCAGGGATTACTGGCTGGGCCCAGGTTAATGGCTGGCGAGGCGATACAGATTTGAAAACCAGAATTGAATATGATATTTATTATATAGAGCACTGGTCTATCATGTTTGATATAAAAATTATGGCTATGACGTTCATTAAGGGCATGATCCATAAAAACGCCTATTGATTTTTCAAATCTGTTCGATCAAGATCAGGCATGTCTTAAATTTTTTTGTACTTCCAGCTGATATTAATTAATTCTGAAGCTCGCCTTGGGTTTTGGATACACCAAAAAAAAGAAAGATTAACTACAAAATAAGCAATAATGGTGCATGATACTGGCAAACATTTAGTAGTATTTTACTGTGCATGTTCTCTATGTTTCTTATAACAACTTATCTAACTGTCTTAAAATGATTCCATTTAGCTCTGCCAATAAAATATAATGGATTTACGGCAATATCTGAACCCCAGGATTTTATTCAAGGCCGTTTTCGCAGGATATTTCCTGCTAGGCATGCATTATTTTCAGTATAACACAGGCGGTTATGGTTTATATTTACCTTACAATGTAGTAGGCTGGATGTTTATTGGGACACTGATAGGAATCGGATTCTGGCAGATTAGCAGAAGTGGGATAATTGTGTCTAGTAAAACGATGATATTAGCTTGGATCGGGGTTCTTTTCTTTATGATACCCTTAATCTATTCTATAAACGAAATCTCTTATCGCACCATACCCCGCATATTATTTCTCCTGGGTGGACTCGCTGTTTATAGTGCCTTAGTGCAATTCAAATTTTCTAATACAGAAAAAATTACTTTTCTGTATTTCATCCTAGGAGCCGTAACGATTGAATCGTTCTTAGGCTTGATCCAGTATTATGGACTTGGTTCAGAAAATCATTTTCTATTGATGAAAAAAACTCGGCCATATGGAATTTTTCAACAGGTAAACATAGTAACATCTTTCATGGCCACAGGGATTGGTATTAGTTTATACCTAGTTGGGAAGGACCCAGGATTGGTTATTTCTATATGGCGAAGATGGCTGGTTTACCTTGTTCCACTTACTGCAACCATAATTATCATTTCTATCAAATCTAAAGCAGGCTATGTTGGACTTTTTGTCGTTTTGTTACTTCAGTTACCATTTGTAAAGATTGGTCTAGGGTTTTATCGAAACTGGTTTATTATGTTATTTTTAGGGTTCGTCATTGGCGGGTTATCTCCAGTTGTACACCGTTCAATTCAATCTGCTGATAAGTCATCCCAGCAGGTAGATGGTCTTTATACAAGGAGTTTGACTGATCAAATTAACTCGGTAAATCGTCGTATTTTATTATTTGTAACGACATTTAATATTTGGAAAGACAATCCCATTACCGGAGTGGGATATGGAAGATTTCCTAAGGTGTATAGGGAATACAGTGCGTCTCGTCGCACTAGGGAGCCTGGATTTGATTATGACGGAGCAACGTTTGTTCTTCATCCTCATAATGAAATTTTGCTATGGTTATCTGAAGGTGGCATTGCACCTCTAGTGGGTTTGTTGATCTTTGCAGGAGCTTATTTGATCATGGTTTTTCGGGTACATTGGAATGAAGCTTTACCCAACCTGGCATTGGTGATGCCCATCCTAATGCATACGCAGTTTGAATATCCATTTGATCTTTCACTGGCACACTGGATTACCTTTTTATTCTTGGTGTATCTACTAGATATTCTTGATACAAAGAAATATCGGAATGAGTTCTTTAAAATTATGATTCTCCCTGCTATTTTGATTCCACTCTTTCTCTATTATAATATGGGTAAAACATTGCGCAACAATAGTATTCTCACCCAGTTTAAATATACGGGATGGAAGGATTATGGTTTACTATTGCAGATCAAAGATCCTGGATTACTTAAGGTAAAATATGATGATTTTATTCTTAAGGCATTGCTCTATCTTGGCTTGGAAACAAAAAATAAGGAAACCCTGAAATTATTTTTAGAGAAGGGAGAAGAATTTCTAATGTATACCCCTCAATTACATGTTTATGAAGCCATGGAAATTGCACTTATGTCTATGGGTCGGGAAGATGAAGCAGCGGAAATTGTGGAAAGAGCTCGTTATCTATTCCCATATACTTATAAAGGATTTCATGAGTACCAGCTACCTCCATCGAATAAGACAAAATTATACCAATACAAAGAAAATTGAAATAATTAAAGATTTTAATACATAATGGGACGTGGTATGGGTTTAGACTTATTTGTATTTTTCCAGTAGATGTGGTCAGTGTTTAAAATGCCCTCGCCCGATTTCTCCCTGCTCGATGCAACTGAAATAGTTCAAGGCTATTACGGATTTCCCTGCACAGCAGAAGACTTGTACAGCGAGCGAGACCGGAATTTTTATATTAAGTCAGAAAATGGTCGTGAATATATACTGAAAATCTCTAATCCGGCAGAAGATCAATCAGCATTGCAGATGCAGATTGACTGCAGCGGATATATTATTAACAAAGATTCCAATCTGAACATACCTTTAACAATTAAGTCCACCACTGGAAAAAATATTATTATCATGGATAAGGATGGCTTTACTTATTATGCGAGGATGGTAACATATATACCGGGCATTTTCCTGAAAGACTATAACAAAAGTGATGTTGTGCTTTCTTCTCTTGGGGCCTTCATGGCTCGGATAAGTCGGGCCATGAAGGGCTTTGAGCATCCTGTTGCCAACAGAATATTCCCTTGGAACCTATCTCAGCATGATTTTATTAAGCATTTTAACCAGGAACTGAAAACAGAAGAAGAGATGGAAATAGTCCAATTTTTTCTACATCAGGCCCAAGCTTATCAGATGGATAATGAAAAAGAGATATCTTGGGCGGTGATCCACAACGACGGTAATGACCATAATATCCTAGTAAATGAACAGGGTGAAGCCACCGGTATTATTGATTTTGGAGATATGGGTTATTCCTATCAGGTTGCAGAACCAGCAGTAGCCATGGCTTATGTAGCCCTAGATACCAGCGATCCATTTAATAGCATGGGGCAGGTCTTGAAAGGTTATCATGAATCTTTTCAGCTTTCCGAAAAGGAGTTAAAGTTTTCTATCTACCTGGTGTGTTTAAGGTTATCCGTTTCTGTAACAATGTCTGCTTATAGGAAAAAATTATTTCCTCAGAACGAATATATCACGTTATCCGAAGCGTCGGCTTTGGAATTTTTAAGATACATGCGAGACCAAAACTTGGTCCAATGGTCAAAAGAGCTTTATGACTTGGCACGCTAAAGATAATATTCTGGGTTTGCGTCGTAGTTTCTTGGCTCCGTCGCTTTCTATTTCTTACAAAGACCCTTTGCACATTGTACAAGGCAGAGGACAGTATCTTTATGATGGTCAGGGTAGGGAGTACCTGGACGGGGTAAATAATATTCAGCACGTAGGACATTGTCACCCAGCGGTAGTGAAAGCGGCCCAAGAGCAATATGAAAAGTTGAATACTAACACCCGCTACCTTGATGAAACTATTGTTAAATATGCTCAGGAATTAACATCTCAGCTTCCCTCAGATCTGGAGATATGTTATTTTACGAACTCTGGTAGCGAATCCAACGACCTAGCCTTGCGCCTAGCCCGCCACTATACAAACAGTAAGGAAACTATTGTATTTGGTAGTGCCTATCATGGCCACACCGAGGCCTTGATAGAAATTAGTCCCTATAAATTTAATGGCCCCGGCGGCAACGGCGCTCCGGATTTTGTACACACTATTCCCAGGCCCGACCCATTTAGGGGTAGGTACCGTGGGCCTGATTCAGCACGCGGTTATTTATCTGAACTTAAAAAAATTATCCATCAATTGAAAAAAAATGGACAACGTATTGGTGCGATGGTAGCGGAGCCCGTTATGGGCTGCGGTGGTCAGATTATTTTACCAAAAGGTTTTTTAAAAGAAGCCATTGAGCGGGTTCGTCATGCCGGGGGGCTTTACATTGCTGATGAGGTACAGATTGGATTTGGGCGCATGGGTTCCCATTTCTGGGGCATTGAGACCGAAAAGGTGGTGCCGGATATTATCACCATTGGGAAATCCATGGGCAATGGCCACCCGCTCTCTGCGGTGATTACGACCCGGAAAATTGCCGATCGATTTCACAATGGGATGGAATATTTTAATTCATTTGGGGGAAATCCTGTTTCCTGTGCTGTAGGGCGTGCTGTGTTGGAAGTGATCCAAGGAGAAAATCTGCAGAAGCAGGCCTTGGATGTTGGAAACCATTTGAGTAATCTGCTTGCGAAACTTAAGGAAAGGCATTATCTGATTGGGGATGTACGCGGCCGGGGCCTCTTTCTAGGTGTAGAACTTAACCGGGACTTGACAACCTTGGAGCCGGCCGCAGCAGAAGCAGAACAGGTGATCAATAAAATGAAGGAGAAGGGTATCCTGCTCAGCACCGATGGGCCGGACCATAATGTAATCAAGATTAAGCCACCACTTGTTTTCAATAAAGAAAATGCCCATTTTCTTTCTGAAACATTGGACCATATACTCACCCACATAGCATAAAAATTGAAGGGATGAAAAAATCGGTTATCATCACTGCCACATTTATTTTATTTGTGGTAGCCATGATTTTCATGGAGAATCAAAAAAAGAAAATATTTAGCTTGGAATGGGAAAACCAGAACATTTTCCACATCAACCGCGAGCCGCCTCGGTCTCATTTTTTTCCTTTTGAAACAGAGCAATTGGCCCGTGAAGGGGACTGGGAGAAATCAACTTATTTTGAATCCCTGAATGGATCTTGGAAATTCCATTTTTCCCCCAACCCTAAAAAGATTATCTCAGGTTTCGAGCAGCCAGATTTCCCAGTGGATACTTGGCAGGAAATACAGGTACCAGGTCACTGGGAGTTACAGGGTTGGTCCGAGCCCATTTATTTAGATGAGGAATATCCTTTTACCCCCGATCCGCCTTTTGTACCCCATGAGTACAATACAGTGGGTAGCTATGTTCGGTATTTTGAAATCAATACTAAATGGCTGGATAGGGATATTTTTATCCGTTTCGGTGGTGTACGCTCTGCATTTTACCTGTGGATCAATGGGGCCTTGGTGGGCTACAGCCAAGGTTCCAAGACACCGGCAGAATTTGATATCACCAGGCACGTAACTCAGGGCAAGAATAAAGTTGCGGTCCAGGTTTACCGTTTTTCTGATGGTTCCTATCTGGAAGGCCAAGATACTTGGCGGGTTAGCGGTTTGGAACGGGATGTCTTTATATATGCACAACCTAAGGTACGTATCGCCGATTATTTTGTACGGTCAGGATTGGATGACAACTTCCGCAGCGGCACCTTGGATCTGGATGTGGATCTTCTAAACCGGGAAAGGTATACTGGGAAATACCGGGTACAGGTTAGACTTAAAAAAGATCAGAGAACTCTTTTGGATATGAAGAAAGAGATAGCAATTGATTCTGCAAAAACTATTCATTTTAAAGCTAACATAAGCCGAGTAAAACCCTGGTCTGCGGAAACCCCAAACCTCTACAGTCTGGAACTCACCCTTACCAGTCCCCAAGGGGACATGCTGGAAAGTTTCAGCCAGCAGGTGGGCTTCAGACAAGTGGTAATCATGGATGGAAACCTATTAGTAAATGGGCAGGCAATCCAGTTCCGCGGGGTGAACCGTCATGAGTGGGACCCAGTGCGGGGTAGGTCTATCACAAGAGAATCCATGATCCGGGATATAAAGCTGATGAAGGAAAATAATATTAATGCAGTGCGCGCTTCCCACTACCCCAATCAGGAACAGTGGTATGAGCTTTGCAATCAGTATGGGCTCTATGTAATTGATGAAGCAAATATTGAAGCCCATGGTATGCGTTTCCACCCAGATAATTATGGGTTTATTGCCAATGATTCATCTTGGAGTGAACAATGGCTAGATAGGGGCCGGCGAATGGTAGAACGGGATAAAAACCAGCCCTGCATCATCCTATGGTCCATGGGCAATGAGGCCGGAGATGGAACCAATTTTGAAATACTTTATCATTGGATTAAATCCAGGGATGGATCTCGTCCTGTGGTTTATGAGCCTGCAGGAACGAATAACCACACCGATGTGGTTTTCCCCATGTATAAGGATATTGATTTCATTTCTGAATACGCAGAAGGCAACCATCAGCGTCCCCTGATTTTATGTGAATATGCTCACGCTATGGGCAACAGTGTTGGTAATCTGAAAGATTATTGGGATACTTTTGAAAACTACAAAATACTACAGGGAGGTTTTATCTGGGACTGGGTGGACCAGGTAATTTTACGTAAGGATTCTTCCGGTCGGGAATTCTGGGCCTATGGCGGTGATTTCGGCTCAGAATTTACTGAGCACGATTCTAATTTTTGCGCAAATGGTTTGGTGGCAGCTGATCGGACCCTAAACCCTCATATGGCAGAAGTAAAAAAAGTATACCAACCGGTATCTTTTACTATGGAAAAAACTCAGGAAACGGATGGAATCAGCAGGGTAAAAATTACCAATCGCTATGATTTTTTAGATCTGAAGCACTTGGATTTCACTTGGATAATAGAAGCGGACGGTAGTCAAGTCATGAGTGGACGACTGGGTCAGTTGGACTTAGTCCCAGGGGAAAGTGAATTATTTTCGTTCAACCACGGTATAATCCAGGCCCGTGTTGGAAGCGTATATTTCCTTTCTCTTAGAGCTAGGACACGGAAGAATTCCCCTATGCTACCTAAAGGACACTTGGTGTCTTGGGAGCAGTTTCAACTACCCATCAATAAAAAAGCAGTATCTTTGAAGCCTGAAGATCTTCCTGGTGTAACACTGGAGGAGTCTGAACATCAATTTGAAATTATTGGAAAAAACTTTACTGTTTATTTTCAACGTAAGAGCGGGCACTTGGCACAGTTTGAATATGAAAGTGTGAATCTACTTCAGGAAGGATTACAGCCCAACTTCTGGCGTGCCCCACTAGATAATGATCTAGGCAATGGCATGCCTGCCCGGACTATAGTCTGGCAATCAGCAGGGCGGGAATTGGATGTTTTAAGTTGTAATGTATTAAGCAAGAACAATACTGTTGATGTGGTAACCACCATGATTCATGATATAACCGGTACCATCTTAGAAACTCGTTACACCGTATATGGTAACGGCGTGGTGGCAGTAGACCATAGCATAAAAAAGATTAATAAAAATCTCCCGGAATTGCCCCGTTTTGGAATGAAAATGACCCTGCCTGGTGATTTTACCAGTTTGGAATGGTTTGGGCGGGGTCCCCATGAATCGTACTGGGACCGTAAAACTTCTGCTGCTGTAGATCGCTATTCCGGTACAGTTTTTGAACAAACTTTTCCCTATGTCCGGCCTCAGGAAACAGGCAATAAAACAGATGTGTACTGGATGATCTTGTCCAATGGGAAGTATGGTTTGATGGTAAAAGGTCAGCCTACCTTTGATGGTAGTGTACACCAGTATCCTTATGACGATCTGGATTATGTGCCTAATGGTCAGCGTCATGGGAAACTGGATATTGTTAGCAAAAATCAGGTAGACTGGCTGATTGATTACAGGCAGATGGGGGTGGGTGGTGATAACAGCTGGGGAGCTCGGCCCCATAAGCAATATACACTTACTCCTGAGAAATATAGTTATCGTTTTCTATTGATCCCATTTTTGGCAGAAGAAAACATTATCAAGGTTGCCAAAATATCGGTTAATTAAAAGTCGACAGCTATGAAGACAATGTCCATTTTCTCCTTTATCTTGGCCACGGGTGCTGTTGCTTTGGCCACAGTGTATATTGTAGGCAAAATGAAAAAATCCCAGGATGCCACTATAGAATATTTCACTGGTGGCCGGGCTCTGACTTGGCCAGTGGTGGCAGGATCTCTATTGTTGACCAATCTTTCCACGGAACAGTTAGTGGGGCTGAATGGCGCTGTATTTGGCGATAAAGCATTGGTGGGTATCGCCTGGGAAGCTTTAGCTGCATTTGCCATGATTGCCACCGCTCTATTATTTTTGCCTACCTACCTGGCTAGCGGATTTACCACCACACCTGCTTTCTTGGAAAAACGATTTGACAAAATGACCCGCTCCTTGGTTTCCGGACTTTTTCTTTTTGGTTATGTTACAGTTCTGCTGCCTGTAGTGCTTTACACCGGATCTTTGGCCCTGAAGGGTATGTTTGACCTCAATCTACCCTTATGGATGATTGTAGTTGCAATTGGTGTGATGGGCAGTTCATATGCAATTATAGGTGGCCTCAAATCTGTGGCCGTGAGTGATACTATCAACGGTATTGGCCTTTTGGTTGGTGGCTTGGCCATTCCTTTTCTGGGACTGGTTTCTTTAGGTGACGGTTCATTCCTAGAAGGATTGGTGGCTTTAGGCCGGGATAATCCTCAGTACCTGTCCGTTATTACCCAGGTGAATGTAGATGAAAAGGTTGTGTCAGTCCCTTGGCCAACCCTCATTAGCGGCATGATGTTTATTCAGATTTTTTACTGGTCCACGAACCAGGTTATTGTGCAGAGGGCTATAGCAGCCCGGAGTCTTGCAGAAGGGCAGAAAGGTGTGCTTTTTGCTTCTGTGATGAAACTGGTGGGTCCCATCCTACTCTGTTTACCAGGTATTATAGCACTGCATATGACGGATCTTGATATTGAAAAACAGGACCAGGTATATGGAGCCATGGTTCGATATCTACTCCCGGAGTGGTCCCTGGGTCTGTTTTCTGCTGTACTGGTTGGGTCAATCTTAAGTTCTTTTAACAGTGCCTTGAACAGCGCTTCCACCTTGTTTTCTCTGCAGTTTTATAAGGGTTATATTCACAGAGAAGCTTCAAATGAAGAAATAGTAAAAACAGGAAAACATTTCGGTATTGGGCTGGCTCTCGCTTCTATGTTTATTGCCCCGCAACTTGCCCAGATGCAGTCCATTTTTGAATATCTGCAGATGGTGAATGGACTCTACAGTGTCCCCATCATTGGCATTTTTTTGTTGGGGATTACCACCAAACATGTTCCCGCGCTGGCCGCTAAGGCAGGTATGGTAATAGGCATGATCTTTTATTCTTTTTTTACCTTTATCAATATCAAGGATGTACCCACCTTTTTGGCCAATGGCGATGGGGAATTACACTGGCTCCACGGTTATTTTATCAGTTTTGTTGCCGCAGTTGCTGTGATGTTGATCATCGGTCAGCTAAAACCTAAGACAGTAGATGAAATTGTTTTCAGTGATCAGAGGAATCCAGCACCTGTGGATATGACACCTTGGGTTCACGCCAAGAGTGCTTCTCTCGCTATTGTAGGCATAACGATCTTTATTTATCTCTTTTTGACTTGGGTTGCAGGTTAGGCTTCAACAAAAGTTTTCCCTGGTAGTAGAACAATTTATATGCCCATGAAACTTCATCATTTGAAAAATTGGAACCCGCCTGAGAACTGGTTAGAAGTTGATGCTCTGGATGTTCATACCGAGGGCGAGCCGTTACGGATTATATTGAAAGGCTATCCTGAACTGGAAGGCCAGACATTATTGGAGAAAAGAGCTAATGCTCAAACACAACATGATAGCCTGCGACGAGCCCTTTTGTGGGAACCCCGTGGACATGAAAACATGTATGGCGCTATCATTGTTTCACCTGATACAAATGGTGCAGATTTTGGAGTCATATTTATACACAATCAAGGCTATTCTACAGGGTGCGGTCATGCAGTAATTGCTTTGACTAAGGTGTTTGTAGAAACAGGATTAATCGATAAAAAAGAGCCAATTACAGAAGTCAAAATGGATGTACCATCGGGCTTTATCCGCGCTTATGCTAATGTGGAGAATGAAAAAATTACAGGTGTTGGTTTTCAAAATGTCCCATCCTTTGTTCAACTCCTAGATGAAGAACTGAATGTACCGGAGCTGGGAAGGATCCGTTATGACTTAGCCTTTGGAGGCGCTTTTTATGCTTTTGTTGATGTGGATCAGGTGGATTTGGAATGTAGGCCAGAATTCTACAGCCAGTTGATCGAAGTGGGGATGAAAATCAAACAGGAAATCATGGCTGCAGTGGAAATAAAGCATCCAACTGAACCTGACATGGATTTTCTATATGGTACCATCTTTACTGGTCCGGCTATGAAAAAGGATAACCACAGCCGCAATGTATGTATCTTTGCCAATGGACAAGTAGACCGAAGTCCCACGGGAACCGGGGTCAGTGCCCGTGCTGCCATTCACCATGCGAGAGGTCAGCTTGAAATTGGAGAAAGTATCAAAATTGAGAGTATTATTGGTTCTACCTTTACCGTTAAACTGATAGCGACCACAAAATTTGGATCTTATGATGCTGTCATTCCGCAAGTCATTGGCAATGCGTTCATCACCGGATATAACCGATTCTGGATAAATCCTGATGATCCGCATAAGGGTGGATTCTTGTTAAAATAACTAGATAATTATGTATAAGAAAACGAATAGAAGAGACTTTTTAAAAACCGCTGTTATCGGAAATGTTGCTGCATTAATGTCCGGAGAGTTGTTTTCAGCGCCTATAGTCAATCAGAAGATTCGTCTGGGGTTTATTGGCACAGGGTTACGCGGGCAATGGGTATTGTCCATGGTCGCGAAATATCCTGAAGTGAAAATCCCTGCTATTTGCGATATTGATGAGAGTATGGCTGCGTCGGCTCTGAAGATTCTTAAAGATGCGGGTAAAACGGAGCCTCGGGTCTATAAGAATGGAGATGAAGATTTTCGTCATATGGTTGCCAATGAAGACCTCGATGGAGTCTATATAGCTACGCCTTGGGAATGGCATCATCCTATGGCTATTGCAGCCATGAAAAATGGTAAACATGTGGGTACGGAAGTTCCGGCGGCACTCACTGTCAAAGATTGCTGGGATTTGGTAAAAACTTCTGAAAATACTGGCTTCCATTGCATGATCATGGAAAATGTCTGTTACCGAAGGGATGTTATGGCCGTTTTGAATATGGTTCGCCAAGGCTTATTCGGCGAGTTATTGCATTGTCAGGGTGGCTACCAGCATGATCTCCGTAATGTGAAATTCAATGATGGAAACCAGCCCTATGGTGGAGGTGTGGAGTTTGGCGTTAAAGGGTATTCAGAATCAAAATGGCGTACCCAGCATTCCGTGGACCGTAATGGAGATCTTTATCCTACCCATGGTTTAGGTCCCATCAATACCATGCTTAATATCAATCGAGGAAATCGTATGGTGCACCTCACATCCACGGCTACCCAAAGCAGGGGCTTGCACAATTATATCAAAAAGAAGGGTGGAGCAGACCATCCTAATGCGAAGGTGAATTTTAAACTGGGTGATATTGTGACGACTGTAATAAAATGTGCCAATGGTCAGACTATTGTTTTAAGTCACGATACAAATTCTCCCCGGCCATACAGCCTGAATTTCCGGGTCCAGGGCACCAAGGGTCTCTGGATGGTGGATAATCAGTCTATTTATCTAGAGGGGCGAAGTCCTCATGAGCACCGCTGGGAATCGGATGAAATGTATCTGAAACAGTACGACCATCCACTCTGGAAGCGTTTCCAAGATCAGGCAGCAGGTTCAGGCCATGGGGGTATGGATTTTTTTATTGTACGGGCCTTTGTGGAATCTCTAAAGCGCAGTATCTCTCCGCCTCTTGATGTTTACGATGCAGCGAGTATGAGTGTTGTTTCTCCCCTGTCTGAAAAATCCATTCGCCTGGGCAGTACAGCAGTGAAAATTCCCGATTTTACCTGGGGACGCTGGCAGACAAATAAGCCTATTTTTGGTCTGGACGATGATCTATAGGTTGCTTTAAGTATTGCTTTTACATGAGTAATTAATTAAGAAGCATCTCCAACTAGAAATGTCTTGCTGTTTGAGATGATGTTTTTCTACCAGTTCACCCTTGGCGGAATTGTTTTTGGGGTAGGCCTATATTTTGCCCACCAGCAGGGTTATATGAACCTGACCAGAATTGGAATGCGAAACTTGTTGATGATCTTGATCCCGCTTTTCTTTTATCTTGTTCTTCAGGGTTACCTGCAGTTTGGGGAATTTTCATCCGTTGCCCCTGCCGTATTTCACGGTATTACGGATCGCCAGCCTATCTTGGGAACTCCAGTGGACTACGGGATTATGGTATTTTATTTTATTATGATCCTGGCCATTGGGACATATTTTGGTAAACGTCAGAAAACAGTTAAGGATTTTTTCTTTGGAGGACAGCGGTTTTCCTGGTGGTTGATCACCTTTAGCTTAATCGCCACAACTGTGGGTTCATACAGTTTTGTAAAATACAGCCGGGTGGCTTACACCTATGGGTTCGGTAGTAGTCAGACCTATTTGAACGATTGGATTTGGTTGCCGCTTTTACTCTTTGGCTGGCTACCAATTCTGTATTTTTCGAGGGTGATATCTATCCCGGAGTACTTCGAAAGGCGATTTGACCGGGGGGTTCGGAAATGGGTAACCGTATTTATCCTGATATACCTAGTAGGGTATGTAGGCGTCAACCTCTTTACAATGGGCAAGGTCCTGAATATTCTCCTGGGCTGGCCCATCCTAAAAGCGGCCATACTTGTGGCCTCCATTTCAGCTATATATGTCACCGCCGGCGGACAGACCAGCGTAATCATGACCGATTTATTCCAAGGTCTTATGCTGCTGGTAACCGGGATCATTATACTTTTTCTCGGTATAGATTACCTAGGCGGGCTGGAATCATTTTGGTACCATCTTCCCCGGACCCACAAACTGGCTTTCCCTAATTTTAATGAAGACCCCTCATTTCCCAGCGTAGGGATTTTCTGGCAGGATGGTATGGCCAACACAGCAATGTTTTATTTTTTAAACCAAGGTGTGATTATGCGTTTTCTATCCGCTAAATCACTCCAGGATGGACGAAAAGCTATTTTTACTGTAGTGCTGGTTTTAATGCCCATTGCTGCCTGTGTGGTCGCATCAGGCGGATGGGTGGCCAAGGCTTTGGTTCAAGGTGGATTTCTTCCCGATACCATCAAAGTGGATGAAGCATTTTTTATTGCTGCAGATTTTCTCAGCCGCCCGGGGATATTTGGTCTTATCCTAGCGACAATGACGGCAGCACTTATGTCCACCGTGGATACCTTGATCACTGCCGTGGCGGCCATCGTTGTTAATGATGTGTATTATCCGTTTTTCAACCCCAGCGCAAATGAAAACCAGCTGCTAAAAATGGCTAGGATCAGTTCCGTGTCAGTCATGCTGCTGGGGATTTTACTGGTTCCGATCTTTATGTCCTTCGAAACAATTTATGCCGCCCACGGAGCCTTCACTGCAACGGTTACACCGCCCCTTGTGATTACCCTGATGTTCAGTGTATTCTGGAAAAGGTTCACCCGACAGGCGGCTCTTTTCACTCTGGCGGGAGGCATGGGTGCCATTATTTTTTCTCTTTTTGTTCCAGAAGTAATTATCCCCTTTTCTAATGGGGTGCCAATGCAGGAAACTGGGACCGGCATATTTGCTGGTATGAAACAGTTTAAATTCATGCGGGCCTTTTATGGCTTATCGGTGAGTGCTGTTATTGGAATTGTTACAACTCTGTTTACAAAACCTGAATCCAGCGACCGACAAAAGGGACTGGTATGGGGTACAGTTAAGGATGCCATATCCCATTACAAAGGTTCTGCGGGGGAAGAGACTGATGTCAGAAAAACTCTAGCTTGCCCTCAGTTTATTGACCGCTGTTTAGGAAAAGTTGGAACCGGGGATCTGGCCTTGGTGGATATCTCAACTTCTTTGGCTCGAAAATTAGAAGCCCGCCCGGGAGATCTGCTTTATATTAGTGATAAGCGCTGGTGGCTAGGGGGGCTGTATTCTGCCCATACGGTGATCAGGGCTGTATTTGATGGATCTAAAAAAATAATCCAGATCGACCCTGAAACCAGTAAAGCAGTTGTAACAAAAAAAAGAGTAGACCGGGAATTGGCCGTAGAAAAACTATACTAAGTCCAATTAACTAAATTTACTTGACCCTGATACTTAATTCGTCTAGAAGCATTAATAGACTATCTGGGTAATCAGTAATGATGCCTGCAACGCCTAGCTGGATTAGGGTTTTCATATCATCCTGGCGATTCACTGTCCAGGGAATGACCGGGAAACCTGACTCCTGAATTTCATTCACAGAACTGTTCAAATAAAGTGAATCCTCCGGGACAACCAGGCGCCATAATGGTGAAAAAATATCAATATAGGTCTGGGCTTGATTCAGAATATCTAGAGCCGATCCCCCTGCTGTATCAAAACCTATCCCGTTCAGCCAGGGACTGGGAATGGAATCATGAATCGGTAGGAAGGTGCTACTGCCCAGAAGCCCGGCAGTTTTGATTTCTGGATCGATCTGTTTTACTATTTCTAGTGACCGCCAATTGAAGGACTGCAAGATTACCCTGTCCTTTATACCGTTGGTTTGGATCACATCAACCACTATTTTGACAAATTCTATCTCGGGTATGGTTATATTGTAGCGGGGATCAATCTTCATTTCAATATTGAGATAAACAGTGTTTCCTTTTGCCCTTACAAGGCTGAAAACCTCATTCAAGGTGGGCATTTTTTCTCCGGGAATATTGATTCTTGGCGGTACTGGGAATCGTGCTGTATCCGGGTTCAGCCTGCCGCAGTCAAATTGCTTGATTTCGACTAGGGTTAGATCTTTGATCAGCTGCCCCCTTCCAAGGGAATCGACTGCCAGGGAAGAACCGTCATTGTTGCAACATATTTTCCCATATATATAGGGGTTATGTGTGACAATGACCTGTCTATCTTTTGTCACTGCCAGGTCCAGTTCAATCGTGGTCACGCCCAAGTCCATGGCCAGATCAAAACCTGAAAGAGTATTTTCCGGGCGGAGGCCCCTAGCGCCGCGATGACCCTGTACATCAATTGTTCTCACTTCACAAGAAATAATTAATAAAAGTGCTGCTATTAAAAAAAGAAACGTCATTTTACTATTCGCTTTATTTGGTCGTATCCAGGAATGCAATAGTGATGCAATGCTCATTTTTCAGATTTCTATTATTAAAAAAATGCAATGAATTAATACGGGTTGAAACTGCTTAATTTTATTATTACAAAA
This sequence comes from uncultured Fidelibacterota bacterium, assembly GCA_913043235.1. GTDB lineage: Bacteria > Fidelibacterota > Marinisomatia > Marinisomatales > UBA1611 > UBA2134. Next base: position 4,178 of record CAJWLO010000034.1, on the reverse strand, counting down.
AAGGATGTTCTGTAAACTGGTATCTATGTATAAAAGGAAAAATTTTCAATTTGAATTATTTTTAAATACTGAAAATACTTTATTCTAAAAATTAAAAGGAGTACCATGAAAAATATTACTCTACTGGTTATGGCCGCTGGCATGGGCTCCCGCTATGGCGGCCTAAAGCAGTTAGACGCCGTTGGGCCCGGCGGGGAGACCATTATCGATTATTCTGTTTACGATGCGATCCGTGCAGGTTTTAATAAGGTTGTTTTTATTATTCGCAAGGACTTTGAACAAGAATTTACATCACAGATTACTGATAAATATGTAGGCAAAATTAAGGTTGAATTTGCTTTTCAGGATCTGAATGATCTGCCTGATGGATTCACCTGCCCCAAAGGACGGGAAAAACCTTGGGGAACCGGGCATGCTATCTTGACAGCAGTGGATTTAATTCATGAGCCATTCGTAGCAATTAATGGTGATGATTTCTATGGGCTTGAGTCATTTAAAGTTATTGCAAAATATTACCAGAGTGGACAAAAAACATTTTCTATGGTCGCATTTCAACTTAACAAAACATTATCTGAATTTGGCGGGGTCACCCGTGGTTTATGCACCGTAAAAGATGGTTTGTTGGATACAGTGATTGAAACTGGTGGTCTAAGAAAATCGGATTATGGCGTATCATCCGATCGGAATATTCAATTGGATGGGAACGAACTAGTTTCTATGAATGTATGGGGTTTTATGCCAGATTTATTTGATTATTTGCAATCTATGTTTGTTGATTTTCTGGAAAAGGAAGGGAATGAAATGAAAAGTGAATACTTGATTCCATCGGTGGTAAATGACCTGATACGGTCTGGTCAAGAAAAAGTACATGTTTTACGAAGTGACGCAGCTTGGTTTGGTGTAACCTATAAAAAAGATAGGACCTTTGTATTAGGGGAAATACAAAAGCTGATCAAAACGGGTGTTTATCCGGAAAAATTGTTTACGTAAGATACCAATGTCAAGCCTATTTATTTCCTCCAACCAGATCCGGTCTCTGGTATCCATGGAAGATGCTATCAAAGCTATGCGCTCAGCTTTTATCCATTTAAGCAGGGGTGATATGGCGGTGCCTAAAAGACTTAGTCTCAGCATTCCCGATAAAAATGCAATTGCCTTGATAATGCCTGCCTATGCTTTTAATAGCCCTTATTATATAGTAAAAACCGTTTCCATAAATTACGCTAATCCACAAAAAGACCTACCATTAATCCATGCTGCTGTACAGGTTTTTGATGCTTCCAAAGGTAATCTGATCGTAACAATGGATGGGGAATCTATCACTGCCATTCGTACCGGTGCAGCTTCAGGACTTGCCACAGATCTCTTGGCTAATAAGGAGACCAAAGTACTGGCTGTCTTTGGAACTGGAGTGCAGGCCCGAACCCAGGTAGAAGCGGTATTGGCTGTCAGGATTATAAAAAAAGTTCTGGTTTTCAGCCGAACTGCGAAGAATGCCAAATCTTTTTGTAGCTGGATTTCTGAATTATTTGGAATTGAAGCAGAAGAGGGGCGGCTGAACTGTTTAAATAAAGCGGATATAATCTGTACTGCCACTACATCGGTAAATTCGCTTTTTGACCATAGTGACATAAAACTCGGGGTTCATATCAATGCAGTAGGATCTTTCAAGCCTCAGGTACGGGAATTGCCTGCAAAAACGGTACAAATCGCCAAGGTTGTTGTGGACCAGAAAGATGCCTGTGAACTGGAAGCGGGCGATTTGATCATTCCAGTAAAGGAAGGTCATTGGAGTTTTGAAAAACTTTATGGAGAATTAGGGCAGATTGCCGATGGCGAAATCCCTGGACGGGAATTTACGGATGAAATTACACTTTTTAAATCAGTTGGTAACGCGATTCAGGACCATGCACTTGCTACCTTGATTTTGGAAAAGTTATAAATAATTTCTGTCTTGAATATCTCTGTTATAATTCCCACCTATAACAGGAAACACACTCTTTCCAGAGCAATCAATTCTGTCATTGATCAGACCTATGAGCCATTTGAGATTATTATAGTAGATGATGGATCAACCGATGGGACAAAGGAATGGCTTGCAAAAAGGTACCCGGGCGTTCAATATATTTACCAACCTAATTCAGGCGTCAGTGTAGCTCGCAATGTGGGAATAAAAAATGCCCAGGGCGACTGGATTTCTTTGTTAGATTCAGATGATGAATGGTTTTCGCAGAAACTTGAGAAGCAGGTTAAGGCTGTAAAAGAAGATCCAGATTCTATGTTTTGTCATACAAATGAAGTCTGGATTCGTAATGGGTTACGTATCAACCAAGGAAAAAAACACCAAAAATACGGTGGTCTGATTTTTAATCAATGTCTAGATATCTGTCGCATTTCACCATCATCAGTACTTTTAAAAAATTCCATCCTGAAAGATACAGGTTTGTTTGATGAAAAATTGCCAGTTTGCGAGGATTATGACCTTTGGCTACGCATCACTGCCCACAATCCAGTTACATTCCTGGATGAACCCCTGATCAATAAATACGGCGGACATAAGGATCAATTATCCCGGGTTCCAGCAGGAATCGAACAATATCGTATCCAATCGTTGGAAAAAATTTTAAAAACAGTGAACTTGACGCATGAACAGTCTAATAGAACCCGGCAAATGTTGCTAAGGAAAATGAATATTTATCTTAATGGATTAAAAAAAAGAGATCGATCGGGATTGGCTGAAGAGATCGAGAAGAAGATTGCATATTGGAACGTAATTTGAAACGTCTTAGATTCAGGTTTATCGAAAATATTACTGGTCAAAAGCCATGAGTTAAAACCTGAATAGAGACGTTTTAGACTAAGTCCGGGGAAAAAGCAACGCAATAAAAATTATGATTTTAAAATATATGAAAAAAATAACTTCAGTTATTCTCATACTATCCTCTCTTTTGGCCCGTGAGTGGGTTGCGGCGGGCACTGATAGCCCGGCCAAACCAGACTGGAATGTTGAAATATTTTCTACTAATGAGATGCATATCGTTTTTGACCTACACGGTTATTACCTTGAAAAAATGGAGGATGGCAAAATACGAATCACATTTCCTGGGGGTGTACCCATCTTAGAGAAAGGTGCACCAGATCTGCCCTGCATGGCTAGATCTATCGTTATTCCGGACTTGGGGCATATGGAACTAGAGATTATTGACGCTGACTATGTGGATATGTCGGTAGGTGATCTAGTCTCATCTAAGGGCAATATTACCCGGAATATCAACCCATCTTTGGTGCCTTATACATATAGTACTGCTTATGAAACCGATGCATTTTATCCTCAGGAAATAGCTTTTTTAAGAGATCCATATATTCTCCGTTCCCTTCGAGGTCAGTCACTTGTCTTTCAGCCTATGCAGTATAACCCGGTTGCTGGAACACTTAGGATCTATACATATATAAAGGTTCGTGTTTATGAAAACGGGATTAGTATTATTAATCCTCTGGTTCGACGGCCGCCGGGGAGCAGTGCTGGCCGGGAATATGAAAATGTCTATGGGCAACACTTTATCAACTTTTCAATACCATCTACCCGATATGAGCCGGTAGAGGAAGATAGTCGTATGTTGGTAATCTGCTACGGGCCGTTCATGGACGCTATGCAACCATTGGTGGATTGGAAAAACTTGAAGGGTTTACCTACCGAATTGGTAGATTTTTCCATTGTTGGCGAAACGGCTGTGGATATTGATAATTATGTGGAAAATTACTACTATGAACAAGGACTGACCTACCTTCTCCTAGTAGGTGATATTGATCAAATACCATCATTGCGGTTTTCAGAAGGTGCCGGTTCCAACAGCCCTGCGGACCCTGCTTATAGTTTCATTTCCGGTGATGACTATTACCCCGACATTTTTGTAGGACGATTTTCTGCTGAGGATACCACCCATGTAAATACCATCTGCATTAAGAATATTTATATAATATGAAAGATCTGATATGAGTCCCTTTAAATCTAGATCTAGATTTTTTTTAAATGGATATGGAATCGCGCCCCAAAGACCAAGCATATTCTTTCTAGCGTATTCTTTTGCATCTTTTTTTGAATATTTCATCTTAACAAAGGCCTTTTTTAAAATTCTTAGATGCTACACCACCCGTCATCGACTATTAGGTCATGTCCA
>CAJWLO010000033.1 GCA_913043235.1 uncultured Fidelibacterota bacterium | reverse complement strand
ATTATCAAAGTCAATATCTTTAGTCAGAACAATATTGTCTGAGTATTTTCCAAATTCATGGAATAGTATTTGCAAATGTGAAAATTGCCAATTTAATTCATTAAATATCTTTTTTTTAAAATGAAAAAAAATATAATTTTTAGGCAAATATTTTTTTAAAATATCAGATTTGTCTATAGTAAAATTAAATTTATATTTTAACTCCCCATCATCATGTGAAGTAAGTTGATTTTGTATTGTTCTAGTGGATTCCCTTTTAAATATTTTTCCTCTATCATTTACTACATATTTAAATAAATGTTTTCTAAAAAATTTACTAGGTCTTTTGTAATTTTTTATATTGTCAACACAAATTGCATAAAATTTAATCTTTTTAAATATTAGAGGTAAATAATAGTAAAAAGCCTTAGGCGAAAGTATATAAACTTTGTCAATAGTATTTTTTTTTAAAAAAAAAATAAGTTTAATCTTCTCAATTAATGTTAATTTATAATTTAATATTCTTATGATAATAAATTTTTGCATCTTCTAATGTGTAATAGTAATTTAGTCTAACAACCGGATTATTTATATCGAAGTAAAACGCTATCTTTCTGCTCAATAAACAATGGATTTAATCGAATCCGTTCAAGAATGAAAGTGTTTTACATCTATGCCCTTTTTTGCCCAGTTTTTTCGACCTGAAATACAAGCGTTAATAACAGCCATTAATTTTAACTAAGGGCAGGCCCGTTTTGGTATTTTCATGTTAATTCCTTATTCAGCCTATTAACTACTGATGCATAACATCAAATCCAAATTGAGATATCTTTTTATTGGTGATATACTGCTACTTACGCTGGTTTTTGGTATAATGAACTATAACAAATTCACTAAAGTCATACCCGAAGGCGAATATTTAATTTTATTTTTCACATTTGTCTTCTTCTGGACATCATTTTCAATTTACTATGACAAGTATCATATTTTGGTTACAAGACCCTATTGGTTTGTATTTAGAATTATTTCATGGGCTACCCTAATGTGTCTTCTGTCCATAACCATAACCGTTTCATTCACTAATCTGTGGAGCACATCCAGGATTTTTATCATCCTGGTCACGCTGTTCGTATTTCTTGCCGAGATTGGTCTAGCTGCTGTTATTGTCATGTTTCAACCTTCTATTGATCCGGGAATAATTATAAATGCAGATAATAAAACTGATGATCTGCAAAACAAATATTTCTTTAAATGGCTGATCCCGGGAGCTATATCACTAATTATTATTTATATATTGACTGTTTGGATAATGGAAGGAAATTTTGTTTATAATCCTTTTAACGAGAAAAGCTTATTAATCCTTATATGTTCCTGGGGTATTTCCACCCTAGTCACCAACCGCTACAAAGCGCCAAATACGTTAAATCATTACTATGAGATAGCGCCATACATAAAAGCGGCTATATTAATGTTCCTGTTTTTGACATTTTTTTACTTTTTCCTTCGTCTAGAACCATATGCTGGAAACTTGATGTTCAAAACTAGCGTGACCTTTTCCGGACTGGAGATGTTTTGTTTTTATTTATATTTTTTTGGCCGTTCGAAAAAAAATGGCAATGGTAAAATAATAGCCGCCCCGTCAACCAATGGTAGCAACGGGCAAGAAGATTTAAAAACAGTTACACCCAATTATGATACTGGTGATTATTACTCTTTTCATGATCTGGTAAAAAGTCTAAAAGGTATCCATCTCGGGCATCGTGCCAAAATCCTGGACCTGCTTTCTGAGCCCCTGGAAGATGAAAAAATCGACAAAGACAAGGTTTCTATACTTAGTACATCATCGACAATCAATGTTCAGGTTCTGCCTGACTGCAGTCAGGATTTATTAATTAATTTTCATGATTTAAATGATTTTCGTCGTTTGAATTATTATTTGTTGAATTGTTATAAAAAATTAAATAATGGCGGTCTATTCATAGGAAGTTTTATTCCTATGGAGAAATTCAGGGAACACCTGAGAACCCAAATGCCCCATTTTCTCTTTGCAATAATTTTTCCAATTCATTTTATTTTTCACCGTGTCTTTCCAAAACTTCCTGTCACAAAACAAATCTATTTTATTATTACTAAAGGAATTAATAGAATTTTTTCAAAGGCAGAAATCTTTGGCCGGCTTTCCTTTTGTGGATTCGAGATGATCCAAGATAAAATGATAGGTGATCGTATTTATTTTATTTGTAAAAAATTAAAAACCATTTCACTGGAGGAATCTCCCTCTTATGGTCCTGTTGTAAAATTGAAACGTATTGGCTATCAAGGGGAAATAATTCCTATTTACAAATTCAGGACCATGCATCCCTATAGTGAATTTATTCAAGGAGATATTTATGAAAAATACCACTTGGACAAATCAGGGAAATTGCGCAATGACTTTCGTATTACATCTTGGGGGAAAATACTGAGAAAATATTTTATTGATGAATTGCCCCAACTCTACAACTGGCTGCGCGGAGATCTGAAACTAATCGGTGTTAGAGCTCTTAGTGAACATTATTATAGCTTATATCCTGAAGATCTGCAGAAATTAAGGACCAGTTTTAAGCCAGGTTTAATCCCCCCCTTTTATGCAGATCTTCCACAATCATTTAACGAAATAATTGCTAGCGAAAGAAAATACTTAATGCTCAAGAGCGATAAATCCTTTCTGACGGACTTAACTTACTTGACAAAAGCTATGGTAAATATTGTCTTTTCAGGAGCACGTAGCAATTAGCATCAATGTATTTCTTCAAATGTAATTATACATTCTATCCTTTTCTTCTCATGGGAATTTTATATTCAAGTGAAAATTTTAATGTATATCCAATATTTTTTTCCACCTATAAGTCCGGCGGCGGTGACTGGCATTATGAAGATAAATATATTTCCATCAATGGGGCTGGGATCGGTGCACGGTCTGTATTCAATCATTGGTCAATCGACGCTAACTATATTCAGTTAGGATTGATGGGAAATATCACCGATGAATTGATGAATTTTTCACCGACCCAGTCATTTCCCTACATGGATGGTTCTAAAGATGCTTCCGGTTATTGGACCGAGATCGCTACAATGAAAGTTTCATATCACCGGAATCCAATAAAATATGAATTCGGAAAATTTGATCGTCACTGGGGTCCCGGAAATAGAGCTGGTCATATTTCAAATAAACCTCCATCCTATCCTCAATTTGGGTTTGAGTGGCAAATCAATGATAATATAAAACTGATCTATTTTCATGGTCTGTTAAAAAGCAACATCCCAGATACAAGCCGTGGCGTCTATTATAATAACCAGGTCAGTAACAGGTCACTTAATCTCAGCCGGTCGATTGCTGCCCATAGGATCGAATGGCAGCCTTTTAAAAAACTAATACTTAGTGCGAATGAATCTGTGATTTATGGTACCCGGGGTCTTGATTTTCATTACCTTCTGGCAGTAATACCTTTTTATCAAATCGAAAACTATTTGGGCGATACTGATAATGTACAGATGGGATGTGATATTACTTATCAGTTAAATCCTGATTTACAATTATATCTGGGGTTTTATATGGATGAACTAACACCGGAATGGCTGTTTCGTAATAAAAATCATAACTGGTTTTCCTGGCAGTTTGGGCTGAACTGGCAGAATATACTTTCTGAATCTGATGAGATCGTTTGTGAATACAACTGGACGGACCACCGCATCTATAAGCACAAATTTCCTATCAACGATTACTACAGCCATGACCAGCCCCTTGGATATTGGGCTGGCCCCCACGCCGAAGAATTACTGGTGCATTACCAGTATAGGTTACACTCTTATCAATTGCACCTAACCTTTTCCAATGCAAAACGTGGCGCATTAACAGAGGAGATGCTGTATAATAAATATCATGATATTGAAGATCAGCGCTTCAGTGGTGATCCCGGGCATGAACAAATATCCATTTTAAGAATTGATGCACAAAAGGATTTAAAAATCAAAGGACTCAGCTATCAAATTGGCGTGGACTGGATACAGTGGAAAAACGCCGGGTTTGATGTTTTTAACCCTAGCTTGCATCCAGTAAAAAATATAAATAAAATATCTGCGAACGCTGCTGTCTTCTATAATTTTATATTTGACTGATCTTGGGCTTATAATAACCCAGCCAAGTATTCGCCATAATCATTGGTATAACGGCCTGCTAGATTTTCAAGTTCTTCAGCGGTAATAAAACCCTGATGGAAAGCGATTTCTTCCAAGCAGGCAATTTTCAAACCCTGCCGGTCTTCAATCGTTCTGATGAAATTGGAGGCATTATTCATGGCCTCCTGGGTCCCCGTATCCAACCAGGCATACCCACGACCCAATAAATCCACTCTTAGTCGGCCTTGTTCCAGATAAGATTGGTTAACTGATGTGATTTCCAGTTCCCCACGATCTGAGGGCTGAACATTTTTTGCGATCTCCACTACACTATTAGGGTAATAATACAGCCCTACCACTGCATAATTGGATTCAGGCTCTAATGGTTTTTCCGCAATACTGGTTACCTTGCCACTGTCATCGAAACCTACCACTCCGTACCGCTGTGGATCTTTAACGGCGTACCCGAATACTACCGCATCATCTCGATCCTGCACTGTTTTTACACTATTCTTTAGCAGTTCCACCAAGCCATGCCCGAAAAAAATATTATCTCCTAAGATGAGCGCTACATTTTCATCCCCAATAAAATTTTCTCCCAGAATAAATGCTTGGGCCAGTCCTTCCGGGGCAGGCTGTACCGTATATGAAAGATTGATTCCAAACTGCGAACCGTCACCAAATAGATGCTCAAATCGGGGCGTATCCTCCTGGGTAGAAATAATCAGTATATCCTTGATCCCCGAAAGCATTAATGTGGACATCGGATAATAAATCATAGGTTTATCATAGATAGGCAGCAATTGTTTTGACACTACTTTAGTGATTGGATATAACCTTGTTCCGCTTCCGCCGGCTAAAATGATTCCTTTCATGATTTTAGTACTCCTAACCTTCCCTGCCGATATGTATTATTTTGTATTGCCTGCCACCATTCCCGATTATTTAAATACCAATTAATCGTTTTTTGAATTCCCGATTCAAAGGATTCTTTTGGTGACCATCCTAATTCCTGCTTGATCTTTAACGCATCGATTGCATATCGGTAATCATGGCCAGGGCGATCTTTAACATAAGAAACTAATTCAGCGTATTTTGATCCACTATCGCTTGGTAATATTTCATCCAGTATTGAACAAATTGTGAGTACAACATCTATATTCTTAATTTCATTATTCCCGCCTATATTGTAAGTCTCCCCTACTTTACCAGATTTTAATACAGTTTGAATGGCGTCACAATGATCGCGTACATACAGCCAATCCCTTATATTCTCTCCTTTACCATACACCGGAAGAGGTTTATTATGTAAACAATTTAAAATCATGAGTGGAATTAATTTTTCCGGAAACTGGTAAGGACCATAATTATTGGAGCAATTTGTAATTATTGTTGGTAATCCAAATGTTCGATACCATGCTCTTACTAGATGATCTGATCCTGCTTTTGATGCGGAATAGGGCGAACTTGGATCATAAGGAGTTGTTTCCAGAAATTTTCCATCATGTTCTAATGAGCCATAAACCTCATCTGTGGAAACATGTAAAAATCGGAAATCTTCCATTTTTGAATTCTGAAAATAATTTCGAGATCGTTCTAATAAATTCAACGTCCCAACGACGTTTGTTTGTATGAATTCTGCAGGTCCATCAATGGAACGATCCACATGACTCTCAGCAGCAAAATGTACAACAGCATTAAACTGATATTTTCGAAATAAAGAATCAACTAAATTATTATCACATATATCACCATCAACAAATGTATGAAAAGAGTCAGGTATTCCTTCAAGATTATGTCTATTCCCAGCATAGGTCAATTTATCTAGATTGATAATTTGAATATTCTCTCCTTTTTCATAAGTCTGCTGTATATAGTTGGAACCAATAAATCCACACCCACCTGTCACAAGTAAATTTATCATTTAATATTCCGGTAATAATCGCTGTTCTTTCAAAGTTGGAAGTTCCATATCTTTTTTTGAAATAATTGGAGAATCATAATTCCAATTCAATCCAATTTTATTATCATTCCAAATAATACCATACTCATCATTTGAATCATAGAAATTTGTACATTTATAAATGACTATACTCTCTTCAGAGGTAACAAGATATCCATGAGCAAATCCTTCAGGTATATAAAACATTCTTTTATTATTCGCTGAGAGTTTCACCATTTCGGACATACCAAAAGTTGGTGATCCATTTCTTATATCAACAGCAACATCAATAATTTCCCCAACTACTACTCTAACTAATTTACCTTGTGGATTATTTAATTGGTAATGTAACCCGCGAAGAACACCTTTTGTTGATTTAACTTCATTATCCTGAACAAATTTCATGTCTAACTCATTCTCTTGAAAAAGCGACATTTTATAAGATTCAAAAAAATAACCACGATTATCTTCAAATACTTTTGGTGATATAATTTTAACACCATCGAGGGATGTACTTTCAATAATCATGTGAAATTACTTTCCGTCCTACATTATCAAATTCAAACCCGATTTCAGATAACTGCTTCATACTTAAAATATTCCTAGTATCTAAAATTATGGGAGCTTTCATAATGGATTTTAAATAATGAAGATCCATGCCCCTGAATTCATTCCAATCTGTCATTATCGCAACCGCATCAACTGCCTCACAGGCTTCAATCCATGAATGGCAGTAATTCAGATTGGGAAATAATTCTTCCATTTCCTTATTTGCAATTGGATCATAAGCCTTAACTGAGCCGCCTTCATCCAAAATCGATTGGATCATTGTAATAGATGATGATTCTCGAACATCATCCGTGTTTGGCTTGAATGCCAGTCCAAGCACGCCGACTGTTTTACCGGAAAAATGGCCTCCCAATAAATCTTTTAATTTTTCAGACATTCGCTTTTTCTGATAGGTGTTGGTATTGATTGTTGCATCAATAGTATTCATCGGAGCACCTTTTTTTCGAGCAAGTTCAGCAATTGCATGTGTATCTTTTGGAAAGCAAGAGCCTCCATATCCCGGTCCAGGATGTAAAAATTTAGGACTGATCCGTCCATCCTTCCCCATGGCTTTTGCCACCTGATGAACATCAGCACCAACTTTCTCGCATAGGTTTGCTACTTCATTGATATAACTAATCTTAAGTGCTAAAAATGCATTGGCAGCATATTTGATCATCTCAGCGGTAGCTACATTGGTGTGTACCATAGGTGTTTCATTCAAATAGAGCGGACGATATACATCTCGCAATATAGCAAAAGCTTTTTTACTTGTAGCTCCAATCACAACTCGATCCGGCCAGAGAAAATCTTTTACTGCAGAACCTTCCCTTAAAAATTCTGGATTTGAGACATAATCAAATCTCCTGTCAACGGGTATCATCTCCTTGATGATCTTAATAATCATCTCTCCCGTTCCGATGGGCACGGTGCTTTTAGTACAGATTATTTTATAGGAATTTAAGTTTTCTCCTATGACTCTGGCCACAGACTCAACAGCGCTGATGTCTGCTTCTCCATTATTTCTCTGTGGGGTACCCACAGCGATAAATATAACTTCGGCATCACGGACAGCCTGGTTTACATCCACCGTAAAAGAAAGGCGCTGACTGGATACGTTGCGTTTCACTAATTCATCCAGACCTGGCTCATAAATAGGAATTTCACCATTTTGTAACCGGTGTATTTTTTCAACATTTATATCTGCACAGAATACTTGGTGACCAAAGTCAGATATTCCTGCTCCGCTAACCAATCCCACATATCCTGTTCCAATAACTGTAATTCTTTTCACTTATACCTTTTCATGTTTCGATTTGAAATTACTGAAATGTACAATTTGTTCCCAAGAATCACATTAAACCTATTTTTCTGCGGATTATCCATTCGGTTGTAAGCAGTCCAATAATACAAATACAAAATAAAATATTTTCATTCAAATCAATTACATAAGCCAAAGATTGTTTTTTAGATACCGGTTGAATAAGGGCGATTATGTCATTTTTCCGATCCCAGTTTTTGTATACACCATTGGAAACTTCTGCTAACCTTTGCAATGGTTTTTCATTTAAATATACTTTATTCAATTCTACCTGACTTTCCTGAACTTGAAAGGAACCTCGACCCATTATATATGATTTCCCCGATTGATCGAACTCAATTTCATAATCAATTGTTCCCGACTGTGATGCCCAAAACCGACTTCGAAACAACCCTGTAACTGGATCATAAATCATAGGTTTTACACTGATTATATTTTCATTTAAGTATAAATTTACTACACCTTCACCGACAAATTGGTCACTGTATAATGGTTGCCCCATAAGTTCAACCCTCTCTCCTTGTTGGTAGGAATTTTTATTCGTACGAAAATAAATCTCTTGATCACCTCCAGTATTGAGTAACCAACCAAGGATTGGATCTATCATATCATCCAATAACCCTGATAGCGGTGTACCCTGTGTCCTGTAAAATACTGCATACATATCTGGAGAAGTCCACACAAAAAATCTTAATGAATTCTTCTCGCCTGTTAAAGACAGAGGTGTTTCCAAATTGGAACTAACAAAATTTGTTAGGACCTTAGTTCCAGTTGAATCAATTTCAAGCCCTGGCAAAAGAGGTGGAAACTCGTTATGAACTCCATTCACTCCAGATATTGAGTTAAATGGAAACAGCTTAAACCAATTTTCAGTTATAGTCCATCCTACAGGGCTTTCTTTTTCCAAGACCGGTTTATTTAACTTTAGATCCAGTAAGGATAAAAATTCTTTCATGGCTGTATCATCCATATTAGGACCATAAATAATTCCCAAATTGGATTGGTGAGATACTAGTTTTTTGGCAAAAACCTTTAGGTAATTTTTCCATTCTTTCTGGTTTTCGGCAATAGGATGATTATCAAAGAGGATAAGATCATATTGCTTATCCCAGAATTGCTTAAGCGATGGCTTAAATCCATTTTGACGATATACAAAATGGTCCAATGTATATTCAGGATTTTTGGAAATAATTTTTTTTAGAATATTTGTATTAAAATTCGGTGCACCGGTGAGAATAGCAATCTTGTATTCGTCTTTCAGAACTTGGATTTGGACTGTTTGTTTGTTGTTTTTTATATTGATCTCTTCTGCAAGGGCATTAACCTGTACTTTGTAATTTGCTTGTCCTGTCTTTGAAGGCTTTATTCGAAAACGAACTTTTTTCTGACTACCTCCTCCAGATAAAGAAATGACCTTTGAACCTATGAGTTTATTTCCATGATATAAGGTGACATTGCCTCGTTCATTGATCTGCCCGTGACTTAAAACGCTGACATCTAAATCGGCTTCATCTCCTTTAATAACCAATGGAGGTGCATCTATGGAGTGGACTTCCACATCAATCATTGGATTTGCATCTCCTACACCAATTACATGGATTGGTATTCCATTTTTCATTACTTCTGTGGGAATCCCCGAACCCATATTTACCTGCCCATCTGTAAAAAGTACTGCACCAGCTATTGTGCTATAATTACTTTCCTTAATATGGTCAAAAACCAACCCTATATTTGTTGAGATTCCATCCAGTTTTTTATATCCCTTAGTCCAGGCTGAATCTAATCCAGAACCAAACCCAATAACGGAAGAATGGATCCCTTTCTGGTTTAACTTTTTACTAAATTTATCTATTCCCGAAACAAAGGAGACAGAGGATGGGTGAGAATGATAGGACATACTTAAAGATCTATCAACGTAAATATTCCAGTTTAAATCTAGGATTTTTTCTTTCTCAAATTCTATTCTCGGCTCTAAAAACAATGATAAAAGGACAATTATAACTGCAAACCGAAAGAACATAATTGGTCGAAGCCTTTTTGAAAAACCTGTATTCATGAATGTATAGAAAAGGATAATTATGCTTAAGAGAAAAACAAACCAGAATAATTGATCTGGTGCTGAGTAGTTTATTTTCAAGGTGCAACCATTTTGAGGTTGGGCTGTACACCAAATTCGATATTAGAGGCATGCCCGGCATTTAATTTCAACTCTCCAAGAAAACTAACCATGGCTCCATTGTCGGTGCAAAAAGATAATTCAGGGAATATGATACTTGAATTGGAAAGTCTTTTCCTTAAACATAACCTTAGAGTTTTATTTGCTGCAACACCTCCTGCAATAACGCAGGTTTTCGATTTTGTATAGCGAACAGCCCTATCCATTTTTTCCACTAAAGAATCAACAATCGCCTGCTGGTAGCTAGCAGCTACATCTTTTTTTGATATTGAACTATTATTTTTAAAGTCATCCATAAAATAGAGTAAGGAAGTTTTTAGTCCACTATAACTAAATTCGAGTGAAGAGCTGCCCATTAAGCCGCGGGGAAAATGAACCGCTTTAGGATTACCACCTATTGCTTCTTTTTCAATTGCTGGACCTCCAGGGTACCCCAGTCCTAATATACGGGCTCCTTTATCAAACGCTTCTCCGGCTGCATCGTCCCGGGTTTCACCGAGCAATACATAAGATTCAATATTTTTAATATGCCAAAGCTGGGTATGGCCTCCTGAAACCAAAAGACAAACGAATGGATATCTCAAATTGGGATCAGCCAAGAAATTAGCAAAAATATGTGCTTCTAAGTGGTTAACAGGAATCAAACTGACGTTCAAACCAACAGCCAGACCCTTTGCAAAACTGATTCCTGTCAAGAGTGTACCAGCAAGCCCCGGACCCTGAGTTACAGCTATCGCATCTATGTCTGCTACATTTATTTTTGCATCGCTAAGGGATTTATCAACGATAATATTTAATAGTTTTTCATGCTCTCTTGAGGCTATCTCAGGGACCACACCACCATAAGAATTGTGGATGAGCTGAGAACTGACAGTATTGGATAGGATTAAACCATTTTTACAAATGGAAACAGCTGTTTCATCACAGGACGTTTCAATGCCGAGGACAATCATTTTACCTGTCGAGCAACACCCAACTCTAGACTACGAGGCGATAAATCTCGCCATTCAATTATATTTTCAGGAACAATTACATTAGGTTCATAAAACTGTTTTTGGCGAGACCAGTTATTAAAATCAATAATTACATCAATTTCTTCTGGTTTTAATCTCGCAATTCTTTCCAATCCTCCAATTACCGTTAAGGAAACTGTTTGAGGAGAAGGGAATACCCGTATATCCTTTCTCCTGTTTTCAACCTGAACTGGAATATCAACTATGATTCTTTCACTTATTTCCTGAACATCAATATAATATTTGACTTGGTCCTGTGAATATTCGATCAACCTGCCTCGTGATTCCAATCCTAATTCACCACTCTGAGGTTTTATTAAACCCGAAAGTGTATCTTTCTTTATTTTTATATGATTAATGAGTGCCAGATCTTTTTTTGACCCTGCAATCTCAATTATATCTGGTTCAAACTCAATGTTTCCAATCTGAGTATAACCCGATTGCGGCTGTATAACTAAATCAGAAAGAACTGGAACAGATTTTTCATCGTAATCATCTAGGCTAATCTTAATGCGATTTGGATAAATAACTTCAATAAAGGTCAAGCTGTATTTTGCTGGTAGAACGATTTTTTGAGGATACCTTTCGAAATAATCATTCAGAACAAATTCATATTCCTTCGAAATCCCCTCTAAATCAAGTACCATTTTAAACTCTATAAATTTCCTGAATATGTACGCGGAGAATAAATCCCTGCCCATCCCCTTCAGTCTTACTTGCGCATAATTTGGAACTTCTTCCCGATGGGCTTTTTGTTCACTTAAGTTTCTTGCTTCAATCGGTAGCTGGAAAACCATGGAATATTCATTTTCACTAACAACAAAAATCCAAAGAAGTAACGCCAATCCAAAAGCGCTTAGATATAAAAATAATCTTTGGAAATAGGCAGGTTTAATGGCTGGCTTCAAAAACAAGGTAAAACCTACCTTATCATTTTAAATTATTCCTTAGGCTCGGAAACAGATTCCTCATCTGTTGTTTCTTTCGATACGCCTTCTTGCTCAGCCTGTTTAGCCTGTTCTAGCAATTCCTCAGGAAATTCTAATTTTTCGCCAGTGCCGGTATCCTGATTTTTTAAATAACTCTTTACTTCATCATTGGCTGATGCAGCTTTTAAACCACCGGCTCCTGCAAGTTCTTCTTTATAGAGAATTACTTTTTTATCATCAGGAGAAACTTTCATCACAATGCCTGACAGATTTGCACCAATCTCAAATTGACCTGCCTTCGCACGTCGGTCCCGTTTTGACATTTTGCCAAAAGGAATAATACCCTCTACATCCATTTCCAATTGAATAATAATTCCTTTTTCCAGAACGCGAATAATCTGACCACTCACCTCTTTACCAGAATTATAAAAATCCACTATTTCTGGCCAGGGATCATCCTGAGTCTGACGATAACCTAGTGAAATTCTCCGATTCTCCCTAGATACTTCTAGAATTCTTACATCTACTTCCTGGGACTTCTCTAATACTTCTTTGGGATGTTTTATGATTTTGGTCCAAGACAGATCTGATACGTGGATTAAACCATCAATACCTTCCTCTAATTCTACGAATGCACCAAATTGCGTGAGGTTTTGTATCTTCCCATTTTGGATACTGCCAACCTTAAATTTTTCTTCAATCTCATCCCATGGATCCGGTGTCAATTGTTTAACACCAAGGCTGATCTTTCTTTCATCTGAATCTATAGATAACACTTTGGCTTCCACCTTATCTCCCATTGAATAGTGTTCTGATGGATTTTTTATGTGTTTTGTCCAAGAAATTTCAGATACATGGACTAACCCTTCTATTCCTGGTTCCAGTTCAATAAAACAACCATAATTGGTAAGGCTGACCACTTTCCCATCAACAATATTACCCACAGGATATTTAATCTCAACATCATCCCAGGGATGAGGTGTAAGTTGTTTGAGTCCCAAGGAAACACGCTTACGCTCCTCATCATATTCAATGACTTTTACAGTTATTTTATCATCCAATGCTAATATTTCGGTCGGATGGTTAACACGGCCCCAAGAAAGATCAGTAATATGTAGCAAACCGTCAATACCACCCAAATCGACAAAAACACCAAAATCAGTGATATTTTTCACTCGGCCTTCAAGGATGGATCCAACCTCTAATTCCTTGAATAAAGCATCCCTTTGCTCTTTAAGACTTTCCTCAAGAATAATCTTATGGGAAACCACGATGTTCTTACGGGATTCATTGAGCTTTACAATCCGTATCTCTATTTCCTTATCAAGATATACATCAAAATCCTGGATAGGCCTTATATCAATCTGTGAACCCGGTAAGAAAGCTTGTACAATTCCTAGATCCACAATCAAACCACCTTTAATACGTCGAACAACGGTTCCGGTAATAATGTTCTCATTCTCAAACGCATCCCTTAAATCACGCCAGCGACGCATAAAATCAGCCTTTTCCTTTGAAAGAATAGTGTTTCCACTGGCATCCTCAATAAACTCCAGATATACTTCCACCTGATCGCCGATCGTCGGCAGTTCTTCATCATCAAATTCAGAGCGATCAATGATCCCTTCTGATTTGAACCCAATATCAATAAGCACATCCCGTTCATTCATGCCTACAACACGGCCATAAATTAATTGGTGCTCGGATATATCAATCAAAGTTCCATAATAAGCTTTTTCCAACTCAGGATCAATGATCTCAGTTTCGTTTGTTTCGGTCATTTCTGATCGTTCAATCACTCGAATATTATCAAACAATTCAGGATTGAGATAATTTTTGATTTCAGCTACAGGTTCGGCTGGGGCAGTTGGCGTTTCTTCAGCGCTGACATCTTCAGTACTTTCTACAAGTAATTCTGATACCTCTTCTACTGCCTGTTCTAATTCTTTTTCTTCAAACATTCTATGATTTTTCCTCGTTTTTTAGTTTGATTATTTTACTTATTATTTTTTCTATTGTCTCATCAATCGTTAAATGAGTCGTGTCAATGGATATTGCGTCATCTGCTTGCACCAGCGGCGAATTGGTTCGAGTTGAATCAAGTTTATCTCTTTTTAAGATTACTTTGATCAACTCATCCAATGAGCACGATTCTCCCAAAGCCTGAAGGTCTTTCATTCTTCTAGCTGCACGTATGGCAACATCGGCAACAAGAAAAAATTTGAAATCCGCCCTGGGAAACACGACAGTACCAATATCACGCCCTTCCAGAACACAGTCTTTCTCACCGGCAATTTTCCTTTGTACTTGAACCATGGCTTTTCTTATTTCTGGAACGGCACTAACAGCACTAACTTTATCTGAAATTGAGCTGGACTGAACCTTAGCAGATACATTTTCACCATTAAGCAGAATTTGATTATTATTATCAAATTCTACGACCGTACCAGAAATAAAACATCGAACAGCATTAATATTATCCACATCAATACCAGATTCCATGATACCCAAAGTCAAGGCACGATACATTGCACCTGTATTGAGATACATAATTCCTAACCTATGAGCGACACCTCGAGCTGTAGTACTTTTTCCTGATGCAGCCGGTCCATCTATGGCAATTATCATGATTATTAATTCTCAATAAGCCGGCGAAATTACCTTTCCGGAACCAGAAACCCAATGAAGAAACTTTTTTTGTATTTTCAGAAACAAGAATGTGTCTTTTTTAGTATTTGGACTTCGCCAGCATTGAGTATGCGGTATTGTCCGGGGGTGAGGTCACCCAGATCTAATCCCGAAAAACGAATTCTTTTTAAAGAAAAAAGTTTTCGTTTTAAGCGATGCATAATTCTACGGATCTCACGTTTTTTCCCCTGACGCAACCTCAATATAACTATGGATTTTTGTTTTACCGTACGTTGTTTTATAACCTCTGCTTGGCCATATTCCCTATTACCGATATAAATTCCTTTTTTTAATTTTTCGATTTGATCAGACTTTATTTTCCCTTCTATAACCGCCTCATAGTCTTTCGGAATTTGATTCTTTGGATGGGTAAGATATTCATGCAAATTCCCATCATTGCTTAGTAGCAAAACACCAGTGGTATTCTTATCCAACCGTCCCACAGGAACAAGATTGGATAGATTAGGAACCAGATCCATAACTGTTTTTCGACCATGTGTGTCTTTTGTAGTTGTGATAACCCCTCGAGGTTTGTAGAGCAAAACGACAATTTTTTCTTTCGAATAGTTAATGATCTGATCATCATATCTAACTGTATCAGTATCTTTAACATCATAGGCTGGATCCAAGCATAAATCACCATTAATAGTCGTAGTTGCCATTTGAATTAATTCATCTGCTTTACGGCGGGAGGCTATTCCCGCCTGAGCGAGAAATTTATTCAGCCTCATCTTTATATGGGATTCGATCCTAGTTGAGAAGAATCTAAATTTTGTTCTGATTCCGAATCAGAATCCTTGAAAGCTTCAATCTGTTCACCCAATGTAGGGTCAGCTTCCATGAGTTCTGCTATTTCTTTTAATTTCGGCATATCCGATAAACGATTTAACCCAAAATGTTCAAGAAATTTCTTGGTAGTCTGATACAATAGTGGCCGACCGGGTCCAGTATCCCTGCCTTTTATTTTAAGTAAATTCCGATTTAGCAGTGTCTTGATGACACCACTGGAATCAACACCACGTATTGCTTCCACTTCATATCGGCCAATGGGTTGCTTATAGGCAATAATGGCCAGTGTATCCAATGCAGCAGAAGAAAGAGCCAATCTTCCAGATTTATTCAACATTCGGCGAATAAAGTGTTCGTATTTGGGGCGAGATACGAGCTGGTATCCTCCTGCAATCTGTTTTATCACAAAAGCATGGTCTTCTTTTTGATATAAGCAGTTCAACTGTGTAACAACCTCCTTTAGGTTTGGCGCATCACGATCGAAAACACCATTAACTCTAGTTTGAGTTAATGGTTCCGGACCGGCAAATAACAACGCCTCAATAATTTTCTGGTATTCTGAAGATTGCATCAGGCTTCCATTCCCAGGTGGACTAACTCAATATCCCCAAAGACATCTACCTGATCGAGGGTACATAATCCCTCCCGTACCAGATCAAGAATTGCTAGAAAGGTTACAATTATTTCTATTCTAGTTGTTAAGTGCTCTAAAAGATTAGAAAATTTTAAACGACCGTCACCATCGAAGAATTTAATTATAATTTCTTTTTGTTGTTCAAGCTTCACCGGCTCACGGTTTAACTCAAATTGGGATATAACAGGTCGATTTTCCATGGCCTTTTTGAACACCCGGGCTAAATCATACAAGGTTACATTTTGAAGCAAGTGTTCCACCTGCTCCCCTTCAATAGCTGGCACAACCTGATCAAAATGTCTTGGCAACATATGACAATTTTCTTCTGCCATGGACTTTAGCATTCCAGCCGCATCGCGGTAACGTTTATAATCAATTAATTTTTGCATCAGTTCAGCTCTGGGATCAACAATTTCACCATCTTCATCGAATTCTGGCCGAGGTATTAGTATTTTAGCTTTAATACGCATCAGAATAGATGCCATATCAATAAATTCTCCTGCTACAATCATATTTAACCGCTTCCACTGCTCAATTACTTCAATAAATTCCTTGGTAATTCTGGCAATGGGTATATCATAGATATCCAATTCATCTCGGCGAATAAAATACAATAAAAGATCCATGGGGCCTTGAAAATTTTTCAAGTGTACTTGAAAAGCCATATCAAAAATATCCAATGCCAGTAGCTAATCGGACCCTATCTAATACAGATTCTGCTACCTTGCTAGCCTTCTCTGCCCCAAAATGTAATATATCTCTAACCTGTTTTTCATTGGCCACCAATTGATCCCTTTTTGACCGGAAGGGACTGAAATGATCCATAATACGTTCATACAATTTCAATTTAATATCCCCATAGCGTAGTCCGCTACCATCGTATCTTTCCTCTAGATCTTTCTGTTCCATTTCATGCAGAAACAAAGACAAAATATGAAAAAGAGGCGTATTTTTATTTTTCGGCTGGTCAATGGGTGTATTATCTGTTACAATGGACATCACCCGCTTACGAATCACTTTCTCATCAGCAAAAATTGGTATTGTATTTTGGTAAGACTTACTCATTTTTTGGCCGTCGATTCCAGGGAGAAGTTGGGTAGTTTTTTCAATATCTGGCTCAGGAATAACGAGGGTTTCACCATAAGTATGATTAAATCGAACAGCTATATCTCTTGTCATTTCCAGATGCTGTTTCTGATCCTTCCCTACGGGAACAACTTGGGTATCAAAACATAATATATCTGCAGCCATTAGAATAGGGTAGGAAAACAAACCCATATTTGCAGTAATACCCTGAGCAATTTTATCCTTGTAAGATGTGGCTCTATCCATCAAGCCAACACTGGTCATTGAAGATAGCACCCAAGTTAATTCTGTTACTTGGGGAACATCGGATTGAACCCAAAAAGTGGATTGATCTGGATCTATTCCTAATGCCAGAAAATCGCAGGCGGCATGAAAAGTGTTTTGTGCTAAAGTATCTTTATCAGGCAGCGCGGTAAGTGCATGGTAATTGGCTATAAAACAAAATAAATCGCTATCTTTCTGATATTGGATCATTCTAGACATCATACCAAAATAATTGCCTAAATGAAGTGTCCCAGAAGGCTGGATTCCACTAAGTAGGCGCGGATTTTTTCTAGGAGCCATGCAAGGAAATTGGTTTGGAATAGGTCATGTGGAATAATTTAACCTTAGAAGGACTCCATAAACAAATAAGGCCTCCAATCACGCTGTAAATCTTTAACAAATCTTTGGAAATAATGAATCCTATTAGGACGTTTAGGAATTCGGGTCAAAGGCATTTTTGCATTTTCCGGGGTCCGATCCCCTTTCTTCTGATTACAAGGTTTACAGGCAGCTACTAAATTTTCCCAAATATCCAGCCCTCCATGCACCTTTGGTATAATATGATCAATGGTTAATGGTCCATTGGTTGTATTACAATACTGACAAATATACTCATCCCGGGCTAAAATATTTTTCCGATTTATTTCAATAGCCATATTATCATAACGTACATAATCATGAATTTTCACCACACTGGGCAAATCCATGGTGACAGATGGACTATGCACTTGTTCTCTATACATGGCCAAGACTTCAATTTTTTCCAATACATACATGCAAATAGCACGCTGGGCCGTACAGATAGACATCGGCGTGTAATTAGCATTTAAAACCAAAACAGCGCGATTAAGTAGTTGGCCGTTAATTCCATTCGAGGTTGGGTTTTTCATGTGCGAAACTTACGTCTGATGGAATGAGTTGACATGTAGATATCTGCAAGTTTTTCATTGGAGTTGAAATATCCTCCTGTGATGGTTTCTTCTTTCACAAAACCCTGGCAATGAATAATACCTTGACCTCCTGTAGAAAACCCAACATGTGTAACCTTACCGTTTTTTCCAAAAAAATGCAGGTCGCCCGGCGAAGCGATATTGCAATCAATCATGGAATCATTTAAAATTTCCCTTTGTTGCCCAGAATCCCGGGGTAGCAAGATTCCTGCAGCCAGACAAACCATTTGTACAAAACCGGAACAATCAAAACCGAATGACGTTTTCCCTCCCCAACGGTAAGGACTACCCAATAATCCCTTAGCTAATGGAAGTATTTGATCTGGTTTTTCCGGACCAGTCAGGGAATTTATTTTTTGTACCATTGGCCAAGAAATTCCGTCCGCAGTAATGATAGCTTGTTGATTTTCTTGTACACGTGTACCAAATGGAATTTTTCCACTTTCAATGATCATATGGGTAGCAGCAAATGAGTCATTACAAAAATAACCATAAAATTCCTTTATCCAGCTTTGGTAACCATCGTCCTGTTCCACAAACAGCCAATCATCTTTAACTTGTAGAACCTGTACCGATTCGCCTCCTACAACTTCTGTCACCTTTACAGAATTGAATCCCGGTGTCGCATACGCTGGTGCCAGAGGGGATGTAATAATAAACCAGTGATTTGACCTTTCAAACATAGGTTGGAAATTATTTCATCTTTTTTTGATAAAAAAATATCATTTCATATTGCCTGCAATGATGATACCGGTTTAAGCTCTGTTGGTTATTAATCCATTTACAGCAGGGAAATCCCGTGAAATTCGGGTACAGTTCCCGCTACTGTGATTGCAGAATACTGGTTCTAATGCCATCCTTGGCTGCCCTAGCCAAGGATAAGGTGAATCGAGTTGAAACTGTATAAGTCAGGAGACCTGGGTAAATGGATTCCACAAAAAACTTTCGGGAGAAAAGTTGTGGTAATTTTACATCCATCTTCTCCGTCCAGAGTTATATAAAACTAAAAAGTAGAAATCATAGTATGAAACAATTCTTTATTTATTTCATTGTTTGTTCTTTTATCTACCCCGTACAAACCAATAATGGTTTTATTTTTTCTCACGATGGCGAACCAGTACCTTTTGCATCTGTGATAAACCCCCGAGCAAAATCATGGTCCGTAACCGATGAGTCTGGATTTTTCCAGATTCCAACTGGCACTCTCCCTGGGGATTCACTTAAAGTTGTCAGGATTGGTTTTTCAACTTCTTATCACCAAATCCAGAATCAAAGAGCACAGGAAATATTACTTACAGAGGAAATACTTGCTATGAAACCTGTTCGCATAGTGGGTAGAAAGGCAAGAGGTGTCAACAAAATAAATCTATTGGCAATAGACGAATTTTCCAGGAAAAATGCCTTAAATCGTATACCTGGGACAATGATTAGATCCTACGGTGGATTGTCAGGGGTTACGACGGTAAGCATGGATGGTGGACAGGCAGTCCACACCAAAATCACATTAGATGGAATTGATCTTACCAATGTTCAAAATGGACTTACTGATTTATCTGACATACCCATCTCTATGATGCAAAATATGTATTCAGGCAGGTCCCCAAACATCTTATTCGGTTCTGGATCATTTGATGGCGCGATTCATATCCGTTCTCTTTTGAAACAATCTTATATACACCTTGGCAGCGGCTCATTTGGTTACCTGAATTACTCAGGCGGTTATAGTCACTCATCAACCAATGCCAATTTTCAACTTCAGGCTGGACAAACATCATCGCAGGGAAATTATTCTTTTTTCCATGAAGATTCAACACATACCCGCTCCAATAATGATTATGAACAACTATTTATCAGTGGTAAGTATCATCGATATACACATTTTAACCGCATTATAAAGGGGTCTATATTCGCAGTCGGAAATAACCGCGGTGTTGCAGGAGGCCTATCTTGGCCAAGTCCGAAGGCACGGCGAAAAAATAATCTCCTTCTGGCCGGGTTTGAATTTATTCAAATACTCCAAAAAGGCCATTTACGCTTGTTGGCATTTCAACGATCGAGTGAAGATGTATTTAAAGATACTGATATGGAAACGGATAGTGATCACACAGTGGGATCAAGGGGAATCAATATCAATGGTAAATACCAGTTAAATGAATTGATCGGAGTAAAAAGCTTTGCCTCCACAAAATTTGAATTAATCAAAAGTACTAATATTGGACAAAGACAAAGAAATAGCAATTCACTGGGATTGCAGGTATGGATCCAGCCCCGGACTATCTTTATGGTCAGGCCCAGTTTTAGAATTGACTTCATTGATAAAGCACCTATATCAACAATTGATTTTGAATCAGAGCTGGAATTGCACAAAATTGGAAAATTCTCCATCATAATGGGCACAGGATTTCATATACCATCCTTTAATGACCTTTACTGGCCAGCAGATCCATACAGTCAAGGAAACCCTTATCTTGAACCAGAAAAAAGTAAATTTTACATCGTTCGCTGGGAAAATACCCTAGGACAGCACCTCCATTATAACGTTGGATACCGTAAACGCCAAAGCCAAAATCTTATTGTATGGGCTCCTGATGAAAATTATATCTGGAAGCCACAAAATCTGGATAAAACAGATCGAAAAAACTTAATCATTTCTGCTTCGTTACCTACAAGTATCGCTGGATGGACACTTACAGGCAGTGTAACACTTACTAAGACAGAAGATCTGAACACGGATAAAGCACTGCAGTATGTGCCAAAATCATCAGCAAATATTACACTAACTTATCTAACTGGAAATATCCAATTCGAATTCCAGGGTAATTACACCGGTGAGAGATCGTACCAAACATACGGTCCAGACTCTGAACCTTTAGATAAAATAATTCATTCTTTTCTAAATATAAATGCAGGGACATACTTCACCCTCCCCATATTTAATCAGTCTATTCGGCTTTATTTAATTGCTGAAAACATTTTGGATAAAAACACCGCATTCTTCCCTGATTATCCTGAGCCAGGCCTTGCAATAAAAGCAGGAATGACAATTAAATTATAGTTTATGGCATTCTTTAATCCAGAAAATCCCAGCTGATGGTCATGCTAGACTGGCGGCCCACTTCCGGCATTAACGGATGTATATCCATGGTATTTCCTATTTCAGAACCACTTGTATTTAAAATGATTTCCGATAAATTGTGCCATGTGTACGAAAGTGTAAATGATGAAACAACAGCCCTGATCGAGGCATTGATAAACCACAGATCTTTAAGCTTGTTATATTCATATAAAACGGGTACAGCTTCCACCGGCATCATTAATCCCACTGGCTGCCTATTTAACCAGCCATGGACTTCCATATTCGTTTCAAGGTGCATAACACCTTTGAAAAGACGAAAGTTGCCCCTGCCGATCAGTTTCAATCTCTGCTTTATACCATCGGAGATCAGGCTTTTTCCAGATTGTTGGACATAACCTAGGATCAACCCTACAGATCGAACCAACCGCACATCCAACTCAGTGCCAAGGCTTAAATTTGACTCATTTTCAGGGTAGACATCCCTCATTATATCAATAGTATGCTTTGAGAGATATTCTGCCTGGTTAACCCAGAAAGAAAGATCCCAATGAACCGTTTTTATTTTGCCAAATGCACCATTCATGGATGTGGAAGAAAGAATTCCTGGACTTTTGAAAAAAGGGTGTACCGGTATAGGCTTCAGTTCAGAATAAAAGCGGACGTTATAATTATTTCTAATTAAATGGAATGAAATATCCCAAATGGGTCTATTGTCTGCTACAGCAAAAACCAAGCCACCGCTAGCTTGAAAATTTCCATATTCAGCACCTAGTAGCCATTGCTGCCAGCGTTCATTTATCATTGTATCCAGACGAACGCTCCTAGAATTTAGCTCCATTTTAGAAAATAAATTCAACAGTTCAGATTTCACCAATATCAATTCTCCTGAATATTTTGCTCGATTCATATATCGAACCTTCTTAAATGATTCCGCAAAATAACCCAGGGAATCAGTGTAACTGTAATCAGATATCAGCCTTTGTAAAAAATGATTCGCATCAATCTTGGCATAGTAAGTTCCCAGCGGTTTTTCCCAGAATACATTGCTACTTGTGATTCGGGAATTATAGAGTGCTTTATTCACAGTATCAGGTAGTCCGGAATAGGTATTAAAATGTCCTATAGCAACATCAATTTTCTCTAATTCCTTTTTGGATTGATATTGGATCGTATAAGTTTGGTGAATTGGTTGTGGCAATCTATTAGGTGGTGTATACTGGTTATATTTACCTGCAAATGACCGTTTAAATCCATGAAGACGAATATGCCTTCCATTGCCACTGTAATCCACTGCCGTGGAAAACTCGTCCTGAAGGTAATCACCTTGTATATAGTTAAAATAAGATAAAACCATGGATGTATCGTATCGGATTGTATCCCTGGGGCCTTGGAGAAACCCATCTTTTATTTCAGGGCCCATGAGTCCAGGGTTATTCGACCAAGTACCATCAAAAAAATAAAGCCCCGATTGCCAATCCCTGTTCCACATCAACGAACCATGGCTGTTTACATAACCAAAATGGCCGGACCAGTCGTAACTAACTATTTCCGCGTCCGTGGCAGATAGAAGGGAAAAAATCATGACGAATACAATAATATTCATCTTATAATTTTATTTTCCGTAAATATCCAGGTACCACAATTGAAAATATGGCTGTATTGGAAGCCAGATGCATAGCTGTGAACAAAACACCGGAAAGACCATAGGCAAAGGTCTCTTTTAATGAATACCCAGCGCTGATAGGATAGGCCAAACTCGTAGCAACGTCATAAATGAAAGTACCAATGAATCCAAATAT
Organism: uncultured Fidelibacterota bacterium; assembly: GCA_913043235.1. Lineage (GTDB taxonomy): Bacteria > Fidelibacterota > Marinisomatia > Marinisomatales > UBA1611 > UBA2134. The sequence continues at coordinate 6,108 of CAJWLO010000033.1, read as the reverse complement.
CCCTGCCAATATACCCTGATATCCTGGGGACAGGTTTTTTACAATTTTACTGGCTACTGCACCTAACATACCTACAGTAGCCATGGCAAGTATCTGCCCCAGAAGCAGAGTAAAATAAATTAGGCCAGAACCTAAGGGATTAAAACTGGAATAGATTAGCATGGAGCTTATCCCTACTGCTGCTCCCCAAGAGAATCCCAGGGTAAGACCGGATAAAAATACGGTGATTGAAATAAATTCCACATTAGGCACCAACATGAACATAAAACCCAATCCAATGGCCACAGCGGAAAAAATAGCTGCCCGAACCAAGTTACTAAGGTTCATTATCTTTTAACAGCGGAATACGAAAATAATTATGTCGATTTGTGAAAAGGCCCTGTTCCTGATCTTCATCATAGGCAATATCCATAAGATTCATCGTAGCATCCATATTACCAATCAAATGCACCAGTAACGCTTCCTTAAATGCTGGATTTTTAGGTGATCTCCAATCGTTGAGACCCTGGTGCGACAAGATTATATGTTCCACTTTCTGCGCCAAATCTTCCGGGAAACCCTTGATCTTATTTACCGTGTCTCGAACCATATCTCGTCCTATAACAATATGCCCGATCAGGTTACCTTCAGTGGTGTAATCTGATTCATATTTCGAATCTATCTCCTCCAACTTGCCAATATTATGAAGGAACACTCCAGCCAGAAGTAAATCAAGGTCTACTCGATATAGCGGGGCAACCTTTTTAGCAATTCGAACCATGGTCATATTATGCTCTAAAAATCCGGAACGAAAATTATGGTTCATTTTTACTGATGCGGGATAAACCAGTAATTTTTTCTTATTTTTTTTATAAATATGATCCACCAGTTTTTTAAGGTTCTTGTTTCTAATTTGACCAATTACCGCTTCCAGTTCCTTCCACATCTTCTTTGGATCCATTTTTGATGATGGTAAAATTTTAACCGGATCAAAACCATAGCGACCATAATTTTGAACCGTAGCCTTACGGATTTTTCGAATAATTAGCTGGAGGCGTTCCATGAAGGATTCCACATCGCCGGAAACGGCAACAGCATCTCCTGTTTTAAATAAAGTATTCAAATCGGGAACTTTATCCCAGATCTTGGCAGAAATGTGCCCAGTTTTATCCCTGAGCATCAAATCTAAGTATAAATCCCCGCTACGGGTATGACGCAGGTGTTTTTCAACACAGAGATAAAATCCTTGAATGGAGTTTCCTTCCTTGAATTTTTCTATCGCAGTAAGTGTTTTCACCGGGAATGAATTTTCAGATGGAATATCAGTCTAGTCAAGAAGTTAAAAGCCCGTAAATTAAGTTGTGAATGATCTGAAATATTCGATCGGAGAGGTCTCTTACTGGGACCAAGAAGATCGCCGGATTATGAAAACCTGTCTGAGCAATTGGTTCCAATCACCAAAAGTACTGAATTTTGTTGCTCCATCCATGACCTACCCTTTTAAATTTACAACCTGGGTAAACTATTACCGTAAACTTTCAGCAATAACCACATTTGTGGCGAAACACAAGGACTGGATTGTGGGACATATAAGCCTTCACTTTGATGAAACAACAAAAAATGCCCATTTATTTCATTTATTTGTTGATCCGGAATATCGCAGGCAGGGACTAGCTAAAATAATTATTAAAGCAATGGAAGACCATGGAAGTAATTTGGGTGCTGTGTCTTTTTCATTGTTTGTAGTACCAAAAAATGATTCTGCCAGGGTATTATATGAAAAATTAGGATATCAAGAAGATAATAGGAGTCATTCCAGTGGGATAAAATATTCAAAGATAAATCAGGGCTAATCCACTAGACATTTAGTACAATTCTGAATCCCTGCCCTTATACTTATTTCAATTAACCTTGCTTTGGATTTAGGATTCCGCCCATGGAAACAATGATCCCAGACTGGCGTAACAACAAATCTTTTATGGGCATAGTTTACTTCTTTATCGGTCTTACAAATAACTGGTGTACATGGCGGACCAGCTCATAACCTTTCTCATGGACAATCTTTTCCTGGAGTTTTTCTAGGCGGGAATTATAAAACTCAATTATATCACCTGTTTCGATACAAATCATATGATCATGGTGCTCTTCATCTATTTTAGATTCAAACCGATTCCTACCATCTCCCATATCCAGTTTTCTTAAAAGATTATATTTCAACAACACATCAATGGTCCTGTAGACAGTGGCGCGGGAAACCTTCATACCCTTGCTTCGGATACTTATAAATATATCATCTGCATCCAGATGTTTCTTAGAAGTCTCAATTTCCTGCCATACTGCTAGACGTTGGCGGGTAAACCGTAAACCTTCCTTTTGCAGGATTTCTTTTAAAAATTGAATGTTTTTAGTTGCCATTGCTATTATCAATCAGAATGAGTCTCATCGCAATTTAGCATTCACCTTAGTAAATAAAAACAGGATTACATAATTGTAGATTCAGGTAATTTTTGTCAAGTTTGCATACTTAACAATTAGCTTTTTCTTGGTGCCATCTTTAAAGACCACACCCACACGCTGGTTTTCACCAGTACCACTTAGTACCATAATTTTTCCAGCCCCAAATATGGAATGTTCAACCATGTCACCAACCTTAAAATCATCAAACGAAGTCACAGTACGGGTGACTTCCACACGGGTTTGTTTCACGCGGCTGCCTCCGACCACCCGATGGGTAACTGCGGACTGGAATTCAATTCTTTCCAGAAATTCATCAGGAATTTCTCCAATGAACCTACTAGGCATACCCAGAAGATTTTCTCCGCCCATCCGCCGCCGGTTTGTAGCATATATTAGGTAGACTCGTTCCTCAGCACGGGTCATAGCTACATAAAAGAGGCGTCGTTCTTCCTCGAGCGATTCCTTGCTTTCTAATGCGTTATACAAAGGGAACAGGCCATCATCCAAGCCAGCAATAAAGATCACCGGGAACTCCAATCCCTTTGATGAATGGGCTGTCATTAAGGTAACCCGATTGTCAGAATCATTCCAGTGATCAATATCGGATAATAGCGATACTTCTTCTAAAAAGTCGCTCAATGGTGAATCAGGCATTTTTAGACAGAATTCGTCAATACTATTCAACAATTCATTCACATTATCCAATCGTTCAGCATCTTCAGGGTCATTAGATTCCTTAAAATGGTGGAGAATGCCCGCCTCTTCAACCAAGGCCCTTGTTAGTTCGCAGGCACTTAGTTTTTCACGTATATCATAGTATTTTTTTATCAATTCAAAAAAAGATTCCAGCGCTTCCGATTGTTTGCCACGAATTGGAAGTTTCTCTGCATTTTCTAAAACATCAAACAGCTCAACTTTATCCAAGCTTGCCTGTTCCACACATTTATCCATGGTCTTGGCACCAATACCTCTAGGCGGAAAGTTCACCACCCTTCTTAAGGAAATCGTATCTTTCAAATTCATAACCAACCGAAGGTAAGCCAGCACATCCTTTACTTCTTTGCGGTCATAAAAGCGAATGCCGCCTACAATATTGTAGGGAATACCCATTCTTCGAAAATTGTCCTCTAGTGCTCGGGATTGAGCATTCGTACGGTACAGTACAGCAAAATTGTTAAAGGTGCGTTTCTTGAGTTTGATCTCTTTTTCCAGCGCTGATATAATGGCATCGGATTCTTCCAATTCATCTCTTGTTTCAAACAGACCTATTAGTTCTCCGGAGCCATTAGCCGCAACCAGATTTTTCTTGGCCCGTTTATCATTATGGGTAACCACAGCGCTAGCTGCATCCAGAATCTGCTCGGTAGAGCGATAATTTTTTTCCAGAGTGAAAATTTGACAACTGGGAAAAAATTTCTCAAAATCCAGAATATTCGTTACATCAGCACCCCGCCAACCATAAATGGATTGATCATCGTCTCCCACCACGGAGATATTTTCATATTTCTCTGCCATACGGGTAATAAAAAAGTACTGCGGTCGGTTGGTATCTTGGTATTCATCAACCAAGATGTATTTCCATATATTCTGATATTTCTCCAATACTTCAGGGGCTTTATCAAATAATTCCAAGGGGTACAGTAGCAAGTCATCAAAATCCAATGCTTCATTTTCTCTCAACGAAATCTCATAAGCTGCATAAACTTCTGCCAACTTATTTTCCAGTCTTGTCCGAGCCTTTTTCAACTGAGCACTCGGCATAATCATTTTATTCTTCAAATAACTAATCTGGCTTCGGGCTGCATTTGGTGTAAGGATATCCTTGTGAACTTCTAATTTTTTATGGATTACTTTGATTAGGTCAATTTGATCCTGAACATCATAGATCGCAAAACTGGGACTCAGGTTCAAATGTTTGGCCTCATTCCTCAGCAGGCGGGCACAAATGGAGTGGAACGTACCAATCGCAATAGGCAACGTATCCGTTTTAAGCAATTTCATGACACGCTCTTTCATTTCGGCCGCAGCCTTGTTTGTAAAAGTCACAGCCAAGATATTCTCAGGATGATAATGCCCTTCTTGAATCAGATATACCATTTTATGGGTGAGAACACGGGTTTTTCCACTGCCCGCTCCTGCAAATATAAGCACAGGACCTTCCACGGCTTCTACTGCTCTGCATTGTACTTTATTCAGCTCTTTTAAGCTCATTTGATTCTATTCTTTTTCAACGCTCTGCGTAGTTTCTGCAGCTTTTTCTTGGCACGATTATGCCCTCTTTCTGTCTTTGAAAAAGTATGATAGCCATCTCCTTTAGCAACGAAAAATAAATAATCATTCTCTTCCGGATAAAGGGCAGCAAGCAATGATTTTTTACCGGGGGAATTTATAGGCCCTGGAGGAAGCCCTTTATGAAGATACGTATTGTATGGAGATTTAATTTGTAGGTCGCGGTTTAACAACCTGCGGGGACCATCATCAATTATATACTGTATTGTTGGATCCGCCTGTAGCTTCATCCCGTTATTAAGGCGATTATGATACACGGCAGAAATAATTGGTCTCTCATCATCATAAATCGCTTCTCCCTCGATAATGGATGCCAATGTAAGAATTTCATGTTTAGTTAAGCCTATTGCAGTTGCCCTATATTCTCTGGCCTTTGTCCAGAATTTCCTGCCTTCATTAATCAGAATATCTAAAATTGATTCCGGGTCAGTATGATCAGAAAATAAATAGGTGTCCGGGAATAAATAGCCCTCTGCAGAACTGCCACTGATCTGGTGTCTACGCAAGAATGTATTCCGATTAGCCAAGCGTATTATTTCATCTGCTTTTAAATCTAGTTTAAATGCCAAATGATCCGCAAATTGCCGGATGGTCCAGCCTTCCAGAAATGTGATTTTCTTCAACTCCGGTGAACCATTGACTAATTGTTGGATGATTGAATAATTATTTATCGCATCCTCTAAATGGAATGTTCCGATGGGTATTTTACGTTCCTTACCCATTAATTGTGCGGCCCACATAAATGTACTTTTATTGGTAATCAATTTATTGTCTTTCATCTGTTGCGCAAGTTGAAAAAGAGAGAATCCTGATTTAACTGTTACTTTTACAATCAAGCCGGAATTTTGCTGAGGCCAAAACAAGATTAAAGCAACTGAAGTGAAAATCATGGAAAAAAAAACAACTGCACCATAGAGAAAATGTGTTTTCCCCTTATCTAAATTATCCATTTCAGCGCGGCAAATTTATAATGTCTTGTTTTGCCTTGTCAATTTTGTTTATTGACTAGTTATTAGACAAAAACAGCTTTTGGGGTGGTTGAATAAAATGTAATTTCCCCGCCCTTATGAGCAAGTTATTCCACAGTAAAGATAGTGATGATAGTAAACCACTATTTGAGAGTTGGTCTTTTTCCAATACAAATTATGTTCTTTTTGGTATAGGTCTAGTGATGATAATCCTTGGCTATTTGGTAATGAATCAAGGGCCAGAAGGGGTAGATAGTTTTGAGAGTGTCACTCTAGCGCCTATTATGCTTTTTATCGGTTATATTATTTTTATTCCCGCAGCTCTTTTATACAGGGATAAACAACCGGAAACAGAAAATAATTAGGGATCGTAGTTCAGTTGGTTAGAACGCCGGCCTGTCAAGCCGGAGGTCGC
>CAJWLO010000032.1 GCA_913043235.1 uncultured Fidelibacterota bacterium | reverse complement strand
ATAACTAATTTTCAAGGCGAACCATATACTCTTGATTCCTTTGAATGGATGGCTATAATCATATTCAGTCGTAATTTTTTGATAATGGATCCAATCGCTATTTTCATTTTCTCTATTGAAATAATCCGTATTAAGTACATGGTAGTACCTATCATACTCGGTAATCATTTTCGATCTGTAACCAGATACAATACAGCTATCATTAACAATAGGATCAGCTAATACTTCAACAATGTTACTACTCCAATTCCATTTGTTTTTATGAATTATAATTCTATCACCATTACAATCTACTGATTCTCGTACTATCAACAGTCTTCTTCCATTTGAGCTAATATCATTATAAATCCAAGTCGCTATATGATTATCATATTTCGCTGATATGAGTCCATACCGATTATACTTTTCTTTACCATTAGGTCCTGTAGCCGTTAATTGGTCAGATTCCCAGTTATAAGAAACCAATGTTGTATCATTATTTATAACACAAATAGTAGATAGCGGTTTCCAGGCATCAAATAATTGTTTTTCACAATAATTACCATCATAATAGTCTTTTTCATAAAATAAATATCCATATTCATTATAGATTAAATGTTTGAAAGGATTTCGTATTCCATCTACAGTACGAAATACAGTTGCATTTCGCCAGCTTTCCCACTCCCATTCTTGCAATATGGATGTATCTGTTAAATAATCTGTTAATGTGGTACTTAAAAGTCGCTGTTGCATAAAATGTCCATGAAATCCATCAAAATTATTTCCTCTTTCTGTATGGAGGACATTTGTTTCTGTACAACAAACCAATATAAATAAAAATGGAATTATTTGTTTCATTAATTATTCTTTTCGATAATTATTTATCCATTATTTGTTAGCTATTTATGTTTTAGTATTTTTAGCTAAACCCTTTTTAATGCATCAGATTGTATCAATTATTCAGCTTTAATATAAACAGACCTCCAGTTATCAGATTCTTCTTTAATTTGTTTGTCATCAAGAATATATCGTCTGTATCCGTTAAACTTTATAGATGAGTCCCAAACCATTTTTTTTAAAAGGCCGCGATGAGTAATTGATTTTTCTTTCTTAATAAGCGTTGCCAGTTGCCTCGCTGTTGCGGATATAATTTTTTTCTGTGACTGATAGTGAAAATCAATTTGGCCACTGATATCCTGGACGATTTCTTCATACATAAAATTATTATGCACATAGGAAAGGCCCTCTTTTACTTTTTTATTCCTGTATTCCGAATTGTCCAAATAGAAGGAGATCAACTTATTTAATTGTCTGCGGTTTTTATAGGTGTCAGCACCAGGATTTAATTGTTTATAGGCTTGATCATCATATAATATATAAGGCAAACCACTGAGTAATCCATCAGTGGTGGACACAGTCCAATTTCCCCCTGTTTGTTTCGGTGAAACACCTACACAGCATCGCCCTAATCCATAATAGTATTTTTTTTTAGTTTCTTTGGGAATATCTGTTATCATCCATTCAAATGGAATCCTACGTTTTGCATAAAATGGTACCCAGACTCTGAAATCCTTTCTCTTCATCCATAATTCTTCAATAGCTGCACAAAACAATGGAAAACTTTTTTCTTTATCTGGTTGGTGATTAAAAACAACTATTCTTAACGGATCATGATCAAATATGGTAGTTTTCTCAGTTTCTACAGGAAGGGTTGGTGTTGGAAAAACTTTGATTATTTTATTCAATTTCCTTATAAAATTCACATTAAATGTTCTGCCCGCCTGTTCTATAACCTGGTCTTTTTGGGATTGAGTGTTTATATAACAAACATCCATATCCAGTATGCCAACCGCATTCATTCGTAGTAAACTTGGGCTTTTCATAATGTTGGGATAATCTTGTAAATGGGTAAATCCAAAAAAGGATGGGCACAGATTGCTATGGTTAGAAAAATAGGTTTGCAATTCAGTGGTTTTCTGTGGCAGATTTAAGAAAACAGAATCAATGGCGTAATCCTGCCATTTGATTTTTTTCAATTCCTGATAATCCACATTTCCCTTGCTGGCAGGCGGTGCGGGCGTCATGATATCAATATGTTTGGTGTTTGTAAACCTAAGCATTTTTTTCATTAAGCGGGTCTTATCTTGATGTTCATCCCTAAACCTTGGAATCAAGCAGTACCAATAAATATCATTGCGAACCAAGGACATTGAAAATATCATTTTTCTTAAAAAACAAAGATAGGTATCCTTCTCAGGATCCAAGAGATTGGTAATAGTTGGATATAATAAGATTCGTTTCATTACAGCTTACTCTATTAACCGGATATGGATCAAAATGAATATAGAAGAGTATTGCAAAATATCGTGTTCAAAGTCAACCGTCAATTATAACCATAGGAGCAATGCTTGAGAAATAAGATTTGTTTCTATTCAATATGGTTTTTACATATAGAATTTGAAAATTGGGAAAATGTTGTAAAGTTAAACCAAAGGAGATCAAAATTTAGTTTATTTGTAGGATCGATAGATCTAGTCTTATAGGGGGATGAACCAGTTAGGAAAGAAAGATATTGGAAACGTATGATGATAAATCATTTTTTTTGATAAACAACTACCGATTTTGTTGCAAAATATTGATCTGTTTCTTCCTCTTGCGTAGTAATGGTTAGGTTCTCATCAATAATCGTGTATTTCCCAATTGTCTTTTCAGATCCGATAATCGTAGTTAGTTGATTTTCGTTTACGCTCCAAGAACCGTGACCCTGGTCTGTTTCCCCTGCTGAATTACCCTTATAATTAAATTTACCATCTGCTGTAAATATCAATGTCTCAGAATAATTATCATTTTTATCAACAGTGTCAGTTTCCTGGGGATCACTGTAATAAGTAGTAGCCATGGATTGAAACACCCAGGTACCAATAATTGGATTGGTATTTTCCGATGCATCCAATTTCCAACAGCAGAAAATAATCAGACTAAAAAAGATCAAATAAAATTGTTTTTTCATTATTTACTCCTCTGGGTATAATCTAAATCTAATTCAATATTGTAATTAAAGAATCAAATTTTAGTTATGTCCATTTTTTTCATCCTTTACCATAAGCTACTTCCTTTTAAATATTTTGTTCAATATTATGGATAGTATTATCATCAGTACAGATAAATATTTTCTTGTTCTCATCTCTATAGATCAAGGATTGATTTCCATTTTTGTATAAGAATCCAAATATCATAGGATCGCCCGTGCATGGTGCAGGTGTTTTTTGGCTGTCCCAGGCAGTATATGTACCCTCCCAAGGTTGGCCTTCTTTATAAATTATTTCTTCTACCACTTCTTGGTTCCGACCATAGAATTTCCAGGTCCCGATACGAATTCCCCTAAAATATTCACCCTCTAATTCTAATTGTCCATCTTCATAATAGGAAATATACTCGCCATCCTTTTCACCATCCATATAAAGAATAATCCTATGTAGCTGACCATTAGGATAAAATTCATTTACCGGGCCTGCAATTATCCCACGTCTGTAGATTCCTTTCCAGCGCAATTGCCCATTGCGGTAAAATGTTTTCATACCACCACTTCTTTTTCCATGTTTATAATTCCCTTTTTCCGATAGATAATAGGCCTGCTTCACCATTTCTTGGTTGTCTTTTTCAGCCGTACGTGTCCATTTAATATATTTGCCGTGCTTCATGCCATTCTCATATGTATATACCCTATATCGTCGACCATCATCATAATAATTGACAATTTGAGTTATTGATATCCCATCGTGTGTTTTAAGGTAGTGTGTGATTTTATTCCGATTTCCTAATTTATCCTTTACCACATGCCTAATTTTAACTTGACCGAAACTAAACCCAATAAATAGGTTTAATAAAAGGATATAACGAACTACAATATGCTCCGAATTATGCAGCATAGAAACAATCCAATCAAAGCAATAGCGACAATGAGTACAAAACCTGCGTTGGACCTGTAACTTCAGTGTGGTTGGTAAGATGCTAGTTCTCAAAATAAACACAATCGATATATCAAACCATTTCATATCAAAATTTAAGTATATTATACCAGAATTATTTTTTTACGTGATTAGCTTATAAAAAAACGTAAATAAGATGGTGTTTTGATAATCAAAATTTTATTTTTTTAACATTACCGCTTGTCTTTTTTTAAATGAGTTTTCTATATTTGTTCCAGCCAGCCTAGCGATTTATCGCGTTTTCATTTGTCAGCCAAATATATTTCTCTCTAACCGGACAGACTGTACTAAAGCACTTTCGGTCCGCACATACCAAACCAATCCAAAGGAAATAGAATGGCAGAAGCAATCGAGCTAGATTTAACATTGAATCAACCTGGATCCCAGCCTAGTAAACATCCATTAAATCCAATCCTAACAGCTATTCAAGATGCAGATAAATCTGATATCCCAGAACAATATAAGATAGAAGAGTTTTATAAAGATGATCAACTGGGCTCCGATGTCCTAAAAAATAAGTACCTTGCCCCTTGGGAAAACCATCCATGGGAATTATGGAAGCGGCAGGCTATTGCTATAGCCTCAGTAGAAAAAACAAAAGCATTGCGCAATAAATGGGAGAAAACTTTCTTTTCAATTCTGGAAAATTTCAAATTTGTTCCAGGTGGCCGCATAATGCATGGTGCCGGTCGTGAGGATATCACAACAACTTTGAACAATTGTTATGTGGTTGCTGTTAAGGATGATTCGGTTAAATCAATTTATGATACTATTATTAATGAAGCATTGACATATAAATACGGGGGTGGATGCGGTCACGACCTCTCAATACTAAGGCCTTCTGGTGAAGCCATCAATGGAACCGGAGGAGAATCCTGTGGACCAACAGGTTTTATGAACTTATTTAGTGAAAATACTAATACCATAGCACAGCACGGGCGCCGCGGAGCCAATATGCAGACTCTGCGGATAGATCACCCTGATATCGAAAAATTCATCAAGATCAAAACAGGTGATATTGATATAATTAAATATTCAAATATATCTGTATTGTTGACTCATGAATTCATGAGTGCGGTAAAAAACGATCTTGATTTTGACCTAAAATACAACGATAGAGTCTATCAAACATTAAAAGCAAGAGACCTATGGCAAAAAGTCATCAGGAATGCCCATACCAGTGCCGAACCAGGAATCTTGTTTTGGGATACGATGACTGAATATCACAATGCTGAATATTGTTCACCCCTGGTCTCGACGAACCCATGCGCTGAACAGCCATTGCCGGACGGAGGCTGCTGTAATCTTGGAGCTGTAAACCTGGACCGTTTCGTTGATGAAAATGGTAATTTCATGATTGAGGATTTCAAGAACACTGTAGCAGTTGGTACACGCTTCTTGGATAATGTAGTGGATTACAATATAGACCGCCATGCCTTGGAAGTCCAAAGACAAAATGCCAAGAATGACCGCCGGATCGGCCTGGGGATTCTGGGGCTTGGCGACATGTTGGTTCGTATGGGTATTCAATATGATAGTGAGGATGCTCTTCAAACTGTAGATCAAGTAATGCAAATTTTTCGAGACACATCCTATGAAACCAGTCACGAACTAGCCAAGGAAAAAGGGCCCTTCCCATATTTTGAATGGGAAGGATACAGTAAGAGTAAATTTGTAAAGAATTTTTCTAAATCCTTTAAGACTAAAATTAAAAAGAATGGTATTAGAAATAGTACACTCACTACAGTAGCTCCAACTGGCAGTGGAGCAATAGTTTCTAGGGTGACATCTGGAATTGAGCCCATTTTTGCCACATCTTACAAAAGACGAGTTAAGCAAAATGACGATAACAGAAAAAACTTTAGCGAATACACCGTATATCACCCCGTCATAAAAAAATTATACAATAATGATGAAAATTTACCTGACCACGTAGTCACTGCCCATAATATTGATCCTTTTTTCAGAGTCAAAATGCAGGGTGTCATCCAAAAATATATTGACTCATCCATTTCTTCCACGGTTAATTTGCCTAAAGATACCTTGGTTGAAACAGTAGCTGATATTTACATCTCAGCCTATGAGGCCGGCTTAAAAGGCATTACGGTCTACAGGGAAGGAAGCCGTGAGGGCATACTGGTTACCGAAACTGAAGACCAAGATTCAGAAAAACGTGAAGCATCAACGGCGGCATCTGTGCATCATAATGTCGAAAAAACACCCCGGGTTCGACCTGTCCAAACAAAAGGAATCACTAGGAGGATTCGGACTGGAGAAGGGACGCTTTATATCACCATAAATGAAGACGAAAATGGGCTGTGTGAAGTATTTACAACTATAGGAAAAGCCGGTGGCAATGCAGCCGCACAATCCGAGGCTATCAGCAGGCTAATTTCCCTTTCTCTCCGTTCTGGTTTGGATCCCCAATCCATCGTCCGTCAGCTAAAAGGAATCTCAGGCCCCAATCCCACATGGGAAGATGGACGACTCATTCTTTCAACACCGGATGCCATCGGCAAAGCCTTGGATGATTATCTAAATGAAAGGAGCAATATCGGTTCACCCGTTGATGAAGATGATGAAAAGAAGCTTTTAATTACCATGGCTGGAAACAACGAAAAGGATGCCCTTGAAGGTGCGACCGATAATGGTTTAATGATTTGTACCAAATGCCATAATCATAGTGTAATCAGTGAAGGCGGCTGTCTTATATGTCGCGAATGCGGCTGGTCTAAATGTGATGAGTAAAAATTCTGTTTTAGCCAACACCTATAGAAATAAAAAAAGTCCCAACTTGGGACTTTTTTTATAACAAATATTACTATTCACTAAGTTTCCATGATTTCCTTTTCTTTTTCATCTTGGAGGATATTTAATCCAGAAATATGTTCATCCGTTAGTTTTTGAATTTCATTGTCTCTTCTTTTGATCTCATCCTCAGAAATGTTTTCATCCTTACCATAATCATGGAGATGATGTATCGCATCACGTCTCACATTTCTAACTGCAACACGTCCTTCCTCAATTAATTTATGAACAAAACGACTCAATTCTTTACGTCGGTCTTTGCTCAGTGGTGGTATTGGTATAAGTACCGCAGTTCCATTATTCCCAGGTGTGAACCCCATATTAGCATTCATAATTGCTTTTTCAATAATTGGAATTAAAGTTTTTTCATAGGGCTGCATGGTAATAAGCCTTGGTTCCGGAACTGAAATAGTAGCCACCTGATTCAATGGTGTCTTATTCCCGTAATAATCAACAGCTATAGAATTAAACATCTCCGGATTGGCTCTTCCAGTGCGAACTTTATTCAATTCACCCTTAGTGTGTAAAATGGCCTGATCCATTCGATGGTTAGCATCTTTTATAATTTCATCAATCATAATTTCTCTGTAACTAGGGTACCTATATTACCCCCTAAGACCAGCTCTTTCAAGTGTCCCGATTTATTGATATTAAATACCCTGATTGGCAGATTATTCTCCTTACACAAGGTGATGGCTGTTAAATCCATCACTCGAAGATTCTTATTCAGAATTGTTTTAAAGTCTACTGTTTCATATTTAACAGCGTCGTCATACTTCAAAGGATCTTTATCATAAACACCATCAACTTTTGTACCCTTCAGAACTATTTCTGCTCCCAGTTCCGTAGCCCTTAATGCTGCCGCGGAATCTGTGGTAAAGAAAGGATTACCCGTTCCACCTGCTACAATGATAATTCGTTCTTTTTCAAGGTGCCTGATGGCCCGTCTCCTAATATAGGGTTCGGCTATCTGGGTCACACTTATAGCTGAAAGAGTTCGAGTTTCACAACCTGCTTTCTCAAGTGCATCCTGTACCGAGATGGCATTCATAATGGTGGCAAGCATACCAAGGTAATCTCCCGTAACACGATCCATCCCTTTAGATGCGGCTTGTATTCCTCGAAAAATATTTCCTGCACCAATGATCAGACCAACTCCAATTCCTAAGTCACGGATGGACTTAACTTCATTGGCTAAGTAGGATGCCCTTTCAGGATCAATGCCAAACCCTTCATCCCCGGCCAGTATTTCTCCGCTCAATTTCAGGAGAATTCGACGAAAGGCAGTTTCAGCCACAGGTATATAATTTAAATTTGGCCGTTCGTGGAATGGGTTTCGCCAATGGCAAATCTTACAAATCGTTTGATGCTTATATTTTCACCTAGAGTAGCAATCGTTTCTGTGAGCAAATCTTTAACTTTTTTATCAGGATCTTTAATATAAGCCTGTTCTAATAAACAATTTTCCTGAAAAAATTTATTCAATCGTCCTTCCACCATTTTCTCAATTATCGCATCCGGTTTCCCTTCAGCTTTGGCCTGTTCTTTATAAATATCCTTTTCTCTGTCAACAATATCATCCGCTATGGACTCTCGGTCAATGGATATAGGATTTGTAGCTGCGATCTGCATAGCAAAATTATGGCCTAGGCCTGAAAAATCATCGGTCTTAGCCACAAAATCTGTCTCGCAATTCAATTCCAGTAACACCCCTAATCGTCCACCTGTGTGTATATAAGAATAAACCAAGCCATCTTTCGTTTCCCTGAGACCTTTTTTTTCAGCTTTTGATATACCTGTTTTTCGCAGATAATCCACTGCTTTTTCAAGGTCTCCATCAGACTCCACTAATGCTTTCTTACAGTCCATCATACCTGCGCCTGTTTTATCACGCAATAATTTTACTAGTTTAGCATCAATACTCATTCTAATTATTCTTCCTCCTGCAATTCACCATCAACCATATCTTCACTTTCAGTCTGAGTATCAGGAACAACTGGTTCTTCATCTGTTGAATTTTCCTGTACATTTGCTCTATCCACATCCAATGAGTCGGAATCAGCTTTAGAAATCTCTTCCACCAAATTATTTTCTTTCTGCACTTCTATACCCTTGGCTTCATTAATAGCATCAGCTAAGGCTGCAATGATCAATTGAATGGTTCGGATAGAATCGTCATTAGCAGGAATAGGATAATCAACTTTTTCAGGATCAGTATTGGAATCCACAATAGCAATAACAGGAATATCCAATCGCTTGGCCTCACGGATGGCCGTATCCTCATACTGAGCATCTACTACCAGTACTGCATCAGGGAGACGACGCATATCTTTAATTCCACGGTGCTGATCAGCCAGTTTAACTTTCTCGCGATTAAGAGTCTGTGTTTCTTTTTTGGTCAAATTATTATATAGGCTAGATCCTTCTTTTTCCAATAACTTTAGTCGTTTGATACTTTTTTTGATCGTCGAAAAATTGGTCAAGGTACCACCAAGCCAACGTTCAACGACATAAAACATACTGCAGCGGTCTGCCTCTTGTTGAACAATGTCCTTAGCTTGCTTTTTTGTACCAACAAAAAGAACTTCACCATTCTTATTCACAATTCCCTTGATAAAATCTGCGGCAGTACCAATGGCACGGATTGTTTCCTCCAAGTTGATAATATGAACCCCATTTTTTTCCAGTAGGATATAAGGCTTAAAATTGGGGTCCCTTTTACGAGTTACATGCCCAAAATGGGCACCCGTACCTAATAAATCTTCGAACTTTATTTCAGCCATGTATTATCAACGCTTTGAAAACTGGAAATTTTTCCGTGCCCCAGGCTGGCCTGGTTTTTTCCGTTCAACTTTACGGGCATCCCGGGTAAGAAATCCTTTTTCCTTGAGAATAGCACGGTAGTCAGCATTGACACCCAATAAAGCCCTAGCAATACCCAAACGTATCGCACCAGCTTGTCCGGTCAATCCACCACCTCGAACATTGATCTTGATATTATAATCTTTTTCCCCTTCAATTGACACCAAAGGCTGCATCACAACTGTCGCCAAAGTTTCCCGGCACAAATAGTCACGGAATGGCTTCCCATTTACAATTATATCTCCCTTGCCTGGCACCATAAATACACGCGCGATGGAACTTTTCCTTCTTCCAGTACCGTAATATGTTGCTTCAGACATATAATTAAATTGTTAACTTCTGGGGCTGCTGGGCAATATGTGGATGGTCATCTCCTTCATAAACTTTCAAATGAGATAGTACTTTTCGACCCAAACGATTATGAGGCAACATTCCCTTAATCGCATTAATTATAATTCTTTCTGGATATGCACGGCGTAATTGTTGCAGGGTTGTTTCCTTTCCACCTCCAGGGTACCCTGTATGTCTAAAATAGGTCTTTTTTGTTTCTTTATTTCCGGACAGACGTACTTTTTTAGCATTGATCACAACAACACAGTCTCCCATGTCCATATGTGGTGTAAAATTCACCTTATGCTTTCCACGAAGGACTTGGGCGATTCTCGACGCAAACCGACCCAAGACTTGCCCATTTGCATCAGCAATCCACCACTTCTTCTCGATCTCTGATTGTTTTATTGATAATGTTTTCATTATAACTTAGAATAAAGCCGGAAAACTTAGACGTAGGCTCTAACCCTAGTCAACAAATAATCAGTATTGACCCTATTTTAATTAATTGCAATATAATTGCAGGATATTGTCATTTCTACCTTGCCAGTCAGATTTTCACCAAAATAAGGCGAATTAACAGACCTAGATTGTAAATGATTAGAAGTAAAAACCCAATCAGTTTCCGGATTTAAAATGGCAATCTCTGCAGGCGCACCAATCTGAAATAGATCTGCTTCAAAACCCATAATATTTCTGGGGTTCACCGTTAATAAACGGATCAGTTCTTCTAGGGAAATTACCTTTTCATTTACGATCAGAACCTTGCATACGATACCAAAACAGGATTCTAGCCCAATCATACCAAAAGAAGCCAGGTCAAAAGTGGTTTCCTTATCTTCAATAGTATGGGGTGCATGATCTGTGGCAATACAATCGATGGTACCATCTTTTATAGCCTCAAGCAAGGCTTTGCGGTCCTGTTCAGTCCGGATCGGAGGTGCTACCTTCAGACACGTATCAAAGGACCTTAAAGCTTCATCATTAAAATAAAGGTGGTGGGGTGTGACCTCTGCTGTTACTTTTTCATTTATTCTTTTCATTTCCCGAATGTGCTGCACTGCTTTTGCCGAACTCACATGGGGTACATGCAGCCTGGCGCCAGTGAATTTTGCCAATTCTAAGTCTCGGTGTACCATGATGGATTCTGCAAAGTCAGGATTTCCAGGAAACCCCAAATGATTTGAAACAATGCCTTCATTCATAACACCATCGGCACGCAAACATTCATCCTCAGCATGGTTGATCACGGGGACATTCATCAAAGTGGAATATTCCAGGGCGATCCGCATCATAGCCCCATCCTGGATTGGGATACCGTCATCGCTGAAGGCCACGGCGCCCTCCCGGTGCATCAGTCCCATTTCAGTAATATCATTTCCGCCTTGCGATTTCGTGACCGCACCAATGGGATGAATATGGATCGGGCATTCCTGGGCCTTTTCGCGGATAAAATTAATGGATTCCGGTGTATCTAGGGGCGGATGGGTATTGGGCATCACACAAACCCGGGTAAAGCCGCCGGCCAAGGCCGCCCGTGAACCAGTCTTCAGTGTTTCCTTATCCTCACGGCCCGGCTCCCGGAAATGGACGTGCAGGTCGCAGAAACCATGGGTAATGACCTTTCCGGAACAATCAATCTTTTCTGCGTTCTTCGGTGTATTTACATCACCTACACCTGCGATTTTGCCATTTTTCAGCCACACATCCCCATCGAAGGTTTTTCTTTTATGAGGATCAATGATCTTGCCATTTATTAACAGGAGATCTTTCGCCAGTTTCTCAATCTTCATGGTTTCTCTTTCTCACTGGATTTTCCGCCGCAGAGCAGGTAAAGGATAGCCATGCGGGAAGCCACGCCATTCAATACCTGATCTAATATGATCGCTTGGTCGCTGTCTGCTACAGAACCATCAATTTCAACACCCCGATTCATAGGTCCCGGATGCATGATCACAATCTCTTTCTTATGGTGATTCAGCCGTTCCTGAGTAATGCCAAACATGGCTCGGTATTCCCGGATTGAGGGAACAAGCCCCAATCCCATTCGCTCTCTCTGGATGCGGAGCACATTCAATGCATCCGCCCATTCGATCACTTCATCCACGTTATAATTCACATTTACACCTAAATTTCTTATAAATGGTGGAATAAGGTTCGGCGGTCCGCACAGGGTGACTTCCACTCCCATAGTAATCAATCCATAAATATTGCTTAGGGCTACCCTGCTGTGGGAAATGTCACCGAGAATGCCCACCTTGAGTCCTTTGAGTTTTCCAAATTTTTCGTATAGGCTCATCATATCCAGAATGGCTTGGGTGGGATGCTCGTGGGTTCCATCACCGGCATTTATAACAACCGCATCGATGAATTCCGTCAAATGCTGTGGAGCGCCAGGTGTGGGATGTCTCATTACCGTTGCATCGATCTTCATAGCCTCGATATTCTGAGCCGTATCTTTGAAACTCTCTCCTTTTTTTAGGCTGCTAGATGAGGAAGCAAAATTCACCGTGTCTGCACTGAGCCGTTTCTGTGCCAATTCAAAACTGATGCGGGTGCGGGTGGAATTTTCAAAAAAAAGGTTCACAATTGTAACACCCTGGAGAGATGGAACTTTTTTTATAGGTCGATCCAGGACCTCTCTAAAATTGAAGGCCGTATCTATAATAGACTGGATATCCTCGCTGGGATACCCCTCAAGTCCCAATAAATGTTTTTGCTGTAGCATGAATCAATCCATTATTCTGATTAAAATTACGCGATCTTCTTCGTCCGTTTCCCGAAGGTCCACATGGACATGCTCATCTTCATGGGTGGGAATGTTTTTTCCTACAAAATCTGCCCTGACTGGCAGCTCACGATGGCCGCGATCCACCAGCACAGCCAATTGGACTCTGGAAGCTCGTCCAAAACTGTTTAACACATCGAGGGCGGCCCGAATGGTTCTACCCGTATAAAGCACATCATCCACAAGCACCACCACTTTTCCATCCAGAGAAAAGGGGATATCCGACCCTTTGACCTGTGGAATCACCAGCCGTTCTCGGTAGTCATCCCGATGAAAGGTAATATCCAGAGAGCCCTGCTTAAGTTCCGCGTCGCTGATTTCATGTATTTTCGCCTGGATACGCACTGCCAAGGGCACACCCCGCTTATGGATTCCTATCAGAACGATTTTTTCTGGGCTGCCGTTTTTTTCAAGGATTTCATGGCTCAACCGGGTGACGGAGCGCTCCACCGCTATCGCATCCATTAAGACCTGATTAATCAATGTAACTCCCTTTTTCTAAAAAAAAACCCCCGGCAGAGAGTCTGGTTCTCGTATGGAGGTTCTTCCTCTGCCCTTGCCGGCCTCCCTGGACCGATTTAAAGGGTTTTAAAACGACCTAAGTTATGCTAAAGCCATAAAAATACAATGCAGTATTTCAGGAAGTTTTTGCTGGTCCATATTGCCCATTTCAACAATGAGATCTATCTTTTCCTTTTTAAACCACTGCACCTGGCGGCGGGAAAATTGCCGTGTCCTGATCATGATCTCATCTTTCATCTCATCCTGAGTCATTTCCCCATTGAGATAAGCCTGGATCTGACGGTAGCCGATAGAATTCAATGCGGGGAAAGAATTTCCCTTGTCTTTTTGTTTTTTCAGCAATGTCTCCACTTCTTCGATCCAGCCATTATACAGCATTTTCTGTGTACGTTGTACAATCCTTTGAGTAAGTATTGACCGTTCCCAATTCAATAAGATCGTGAAAAGATCTAATGTTTCTACCGGATTATTTTCCTGGTCCCTAAAATGCTTACTAGGTGTCTTTCCTGTGGCTTCATATATTTCTAGGGCACGGACTAATCGTTTCTTGTTATTCATATGAACAATATCCGCATAATCTGGATCAATAGCTTGTAATCTTTCATAAAGTGCAACAGGGTCGCCTTCATAAGCCCGTTCCAAGCGCTCCCGAGTTGGAAGATCCGAAACACTTCCTTCGAAGATACCTTTACTTAAAGCGCGGTAATAAAGCCCCGCACCGCCGCAAATTATTGGTGATTTTCCTTTGCCCTGAATATCTTTTATCTTTGCCCGCACCAGTTTCGCATATTCTCCTGCTGAGATTGGCTCCGACGGGTCCCGAAAACCAAATAGATGGTGAGTAATACCAGCCATTTCATTCTTTGTTGGCTGGGCAGTGCCTAAAGGCATACCTTTATAGATCTGCCTTGAATCGAGACCGATCACTTCGCCTTCCATTAATTTTGCTGATTCAACCGCTAAAGATGTTTTTCCGGTGGCTGTGGGACCAATGATGGTGAAAATTTTTCCCATTCTACAACTGGAAGTTAGACATTAAATAGTCATATTATAATTTTGAAGTAATTTTACACTGTTATTATGATATCAAAACCTATAACAGTTTTCACCACAACCGACAGTCTTGAAGAAGCCAGGAAATTGGCACAAACAGTAATAGGGAAAAAGCTGGCCGCCTGTGCCCAGATCTCAGAGATTGAGAGTTTCTACACCTGGAAAAATGAAGTACAAAATGAGTCGGAATTTCGGATTCTGTTCAAGACCACCAGAAAAAGATACAAGGATTTGAAAAAGGCAATCTTAGAACTCCACTCCTACGATCTTCCTGCCATTTACACCGTGGATTTAGATAATATTCATGAGCCTTTCGGTGAATGGATTGCTGACAATTCAAGAGAAAATTAAGCCAAGGAATCTGTAGAAGTGATCTAGAGATGAGCGGTATCTCATTATTAGTTTAAAAACAGTCAAGATTTCGCTATCTCGCATTTTGTGCAACTCACAATGACCAGTATCGTAGGAAGTATGTTAATATTCACCGATGAAAAACCTGCTGATTCCTTTCCTAAGCCTGCTCTTATCCTGTAACGACCAAAAACATCCCCTTGTTTTCATGGAAACCGACCTAGGACTTATCCGCGTGGAACTTTACCCTGAAAAAGCTCCAATTACGGTTGCCAACTTTTTACGATACGTGGATGAAAATAGGTATGAGGATGCTCATTTTTACCGAGTAGTGCACATGGGTAACCAGCTGAACAATGATGTGAAAATCCAGGTCATCCAAGGCGGACTGGGGTTTGATAATCATCCTTTGGAACTGCCTCCCATAATACATGAAACCACGACAGAAACCGGGATCAAGCACAAAAACGGCACCATCTCCATGGCCCGCCTGGATCCGGGAACCGCCAGCTCAGAAATTTTTATCTGCATCAACGACCAGCCCGACCTGGATTTCGACGGCAAACGAAATCCTGACGGCCAGGGTTTCGCCGCTTTTGGAAAAGTAGTGTCTGGCATGGAATTTGTTCGCCAAATTCAGCAACTTCCAGAAACAGGGCAAATGCTGGAAAAAACAGTAAAAATTATTAACATAGAAAAAGTTATAAATAGATAAAGATGAAAACAGTTATCCTTTTTCGTCATGGTAAATCCGACTGGAGTGCAAGTTACAGTCTGGACCACGACCGCCCTGTTTCCAATCGAGGCATCAAGGCAGCAAAACGGATGGGCCTTTACCTGCGGGAGATTGACAATATACCGGACCGGGTGATCTCTTCCACAGCGCAGCGGACCCACACCACGGCCCAGTTAGCTATTGAATCGGGCGGCTGGAACCGGGAATTGAACCTGGATCGGGACCTGTATGGAGCTTCTCCGGGGACTGTGATAAAAGTTTTAGGTGAGCAGGACGACGGCTATGATACTGTCTGCATTATCGGCCATGAACCAACCATGTCCTCTTTTATCTATCAATATACGGATGCTGGTCATCTGCGCTTTCCCACCGCCACCATGGCCAGAATCGATTTTGATATCAATTCCTGGAGTGATTTGAGGTCATCTCGAGGAAGCCTGCGCTGGCTTACGCGGCCAAAGGAATTGGATTAATGCCGCTCGAAGCGGCCATCCAGTTCATCCAGGGAAAGCTGGACAATAATGGGGCGGCCGTGGGGACAAAAATAAGGATGTTCTGTAGCAAACAGCCTGTTCACCAGTTCCTGCATTTCCTCCCGGCTTAATTCATCCCCGGCCTTTACCGCAGCCTTGCAGGCAAAACTGGCCGCCAGACCTTCCTGGTGGGAACTGTAATGTTTGCGTTCTTCCAGAAAATAATCGATGATCTCCCGAATCACCTGGCGCTCATTTCCCCAACTCATACCCGATGGAATGGCCAGGATACGGATCGATGAATCGCTTTCTTTTTTAACTTTAAATCCAATCTTTTCCAGGTAAGGTAGAATATTCAGCAAATTGTCAAAATCGTCTGGCGAGAATTCAATAAGTTCAGAAAATAACAATGTCTGGGAAGCCATGGCTGTGGTTTCAAAGGCAGCTAATGCCTCTTCATAGAGCACCCGTTCATGGGCCACGTGCTGATCAATAATCACCAGGCCGCTGTTGATCTCAGAAAGAATATATTTTTTATGTATCTGCCAGATATTTTCAGTTGCAATGGGTTCCTGTTCATCAAAAGGTGTTTCTGCCAACCGTGATACATATTCCTTGGCCCGCTGCAGATTTGGCTGGGTAGGAGGTTCTGAAACACCCTGCGCTTTAGAAAATGTTATAGTGGATTGATTGGGATCAGGGCCATCAGGTTCGCCAGATATCCGCAGAGAACTCCCTGAAAACAGCCCTCCCCGGTTAGCAGGGTCTCCATATTGCCTTTCTGTCTGCTTTAAATCAGGGATAGTGCTCAACAGGCTTCCCAGTGATTCAGATACACCTGCTTTTAAAATATTGAAAACCCGCCATTCGTCTTTGAAGCGCACTTCTGTTTTCATGGGATGAACATTCACGTCGATCTGGTCAGGAGGAACAATCAAGTTCAGGACAAAAAACGGGTATTCACCGCGCTTCACCAACGATTCATAAGCTTTATAAACCGCAGAATTCAGCAGTCGATCTTTAATAAACCGCCGGTTCAAAAACAGGTATTGCTCCCCGGGGCGTTTACGCACCAGATTAAGGCTTCCCACAAAGCCGGATATTGCGTAATCTCCTTTTACCAGGGTCATGGGCAGCAAGTTCCTGGAATAGGTGGGGTCCAGCAGATGATCGATCCGTTGTTCCAGGTTTTCCGCATCTATATGAAAAATATCACGGCCGTCTGAAACCAGTTTAAAAGATATTTCAGGAAATCCTAAGCCAAACCTGCGCACCACATCTACTACTTTTCGCAGTTCAGTCCGGGCTGTCTTCATGAATTTTTTCCGAGCCGGTGTATTGTGGAACAGATTACGAATGGTAACCTCCGTACCATCGATCACCGCTGCCGGTTGTACATCATCGGGCTGCCCGTTGCGGATGAAAAGTTCCGCTCCTTCCCCATTGCCATTACTGGATATAATGGACATTTCAGCTACAGAGGCAATACTGGCCAATGCCTCTCCGCGAAAACCAAGTGTTTCTATGGAAAAAAGATCATCCAAGGTAGATATTTTACTGGTGTGATAGCGCATCACCGCAGCCGGAAGCTGGTCTGGCGCCATACCGCAGCCGTTATCCCTCACCTGGATGGTCTGATGCCCTCCTTTTTCCACCACAACCGAAATTTCTGTCGCTCCGGCATCCAGACTGTTCTCCATGAGTTCCTTGACCACGGAGGCCGGTCGTTCCACCGCCTCCCCGGCAGCAATTTTGTTGCGCAGGTCCTCGGGTAAAGCTCTAATCATCTATCCGTTTCATCGTTTTATTAAAAACAGTCTGGTGCAGGAATTCAGCCTTTTTGATAAGAGTTTCAACGGCGGTTCTTTTCTTATTGCAATATTCTTGATCATCCACACCATTCAAGTTAATTAGTACATTCATGCATCCGCCGCGGACACCGGCAAGAGCGACTTCCGCAGCAACACCGGCGTCGGAGACAGAATTGGGATTTCCTTTTTCCACAAGAGTGTTCGTTAATTCGATGACACGAAAACATTTTTCTGCTGTTTCCATAGGTATATCAATCGCATATTTATTTGCAGTAGCGACCGATTTCACTTTTACTTTCTTTTCTTTCTCGTCATTTGCGGGAAGACGATTAGCTTCTATCACTTGATTAAATGCTTCTGTATCTTCATCCACCAGGAATGCCAGCCGATCTTTCAGTTCTTGAGCTTCCACACCGATTTTATTCATTTCCGGCTTAATATCCAGCATTCCCTTTTTCTCATGGGTTAATGCGGCTACCATAGAAGATAATGCAGCACCCAATGAACCTGCCAAGGCAGACACGCTCCCACCACCAGGTGCTGGGCTGTTGGTAGAAAGTTCTTCCACAAATTCATTTTCCACTAATGATTTTAAAGGACGATCTTCTTTTTTCACGGCATAATCTATGATTTTTTCACTCGGGGAAAATTTAGTTACATCATTGAGTCCCAGGGATTGAACAGCACATTCCACAATATCTTTTACTGGAATTCCCAGAGAACGATTCTGTTTCTTCAAGTAATGTTTTCCTGCCATGAGCATTGCTTCCAGCGGGATCAACCCCACCAATTCGCTTCCTGTTACACGAACACCCCGATCATCAGCAAGTCGACAGGCCTCATCAAAAACATCGTGGATGGTTGATACTTTATAATTGTTGAAATTTATGGAAATCTGGGCACGGTTAAAAATATCTACATACCAGCCAATCGCTTTTACATCTTTAAACATACCCGGAATTTTTACTGGTTTACCGTCATCGTGACGGACAATCTCACCATCCAATAAATTTTTTGATTTAGTATTTGAAATTCGTTTACTTCTACCCGCTTCTCTTAATTCGAAGGCAATATCTGTAGCCAGTCGGTGATCTTTCGTATTGAGATTAATATTATAAGCGATTAAAAACTCACGACAACCCATAACTATCGCACCAGCTTTAACGTGAAATTTTGCGGGACCAAAATCCGGTTTCCAGTTATCATCCTTCAATTTTTTTGCCAACCCCTCGTACTCACCAATTCTTATACTGGGAAGTTTTATACGATCCGGTTTCCGGGCGGATTTTTCATATAAATAAACCGGAATACCTAGCTCATCTCCTACCCGTTTTCCAACTTTCTTGGATAATTCTATACATTCTTCATCTGACACACCACTCACCGGAATAAAGGGACAAACATCTGTTGCCCCCATCCGGGGATGTGTTCCATTATGGTGACTCATATCTATAATTTCAGATGCTCTTTTAATTCCCCGGAATGCACCTTTTCCTATGGCTTCTGGCGTACCAACCATGGTAACAACTGTACGATTTGTATCAGCACCCGGGTCAACATCCAGAACCGTGACCCCTGCAACTGAAGCCATTTGATTGACAATATTATCAATTTTCGCTTCATTCTTCCCTTCGGAAAAATTGGGTACACATTCCACAAGTCTTAACATTTACTAATTAGTTGCAATCTGGTTCAGGTAAAATATTAATAACAAAACAAAAAACAGCATGGTGAATAGCCACCATATAGATCTCCCTTTCTTGCTCCTGTTGGGTAGAATATGGCGGAAATAACCCATTCGTTTATATAGCTATGCCAGCGAATAATAGCATAAAAAAACTCACAAATGGTTCCATCACCATCCAAATGATGGAAAATCCCGTTAAATAACCAAAAAGAATAAGTCCAAATAAAACCTGGGGGCCGTAGGCTTGGATTTTCCACGCCAGTTCAGGGTTATTTTTCATAAGATACCCGGAAAATATCTGAGAGCCATCTAAGGGTGCGATAGGAATCATATTGAACACAGCCAGGGCAATATTGATCCGGGTAAAATAAATGATTAGAATCAGGATTATTTCTGTTAACAGTCCAGTACCATTCAAAAATCGAATTGTCATGCCGCCCGCTAAAGCCAGTAAAATATTGGAAACCGGACCTGCAGCAGCTACTTTCATCATATCGGTTCTGGGATTTCTGAGTAACCGGCTGTCTACTGGAACCGGCTTGGCCCAGCCAAAACCTGCAAAAAGTATCATCAATGAACCTATTACATCCAGGTGTGCCATTGGATTCAGGGTCAGCCTGCCCATTCTAGCAGCGGTATTATCTCCGCACTTAGCTGCCATCCAGGCGTGAGCAAATTCATGGAAGGACAAGGCAAACATCAATGTTGGGATCAAAAGCACCAGTGCTTCCAGGGGCAAGCGAAATAACAAAATCAGCTCCGAGGGTGATGTGTTTTATACACTTCTTTTAAAGTATGTTTATCAAGATGGGTATAGATCTGTGTAGTTGAAATATCCGTATGCCCCAGCAGGGCCTGTACAAATCGAAGATCAGCACCTCCTTCCAGAAGATGTGTGGCAAAAGAATGACGTAAGGTATGGGGAGACACATGTTTTTTTATCCCTGACACTTTTTGCCATTTTTTGAGAATTTTATTTATCATTGCCCGGGTCAATGGTTTACCATTCCGGCTTAAAAATACTACGCTGGAACCAGTTTTTCTGCTAAGGATTGGGCGAGTGTGTTTCAAGTATTCATTTAGGTCCTGGTTTGCTTTGCCACCAATAGGTATCAGCCGTTCTTTTGAGCCTTTGCCCATGACTCGGATCAAATCATCATCCAAAAATAAATTAGCGATTTTCAGATCACAGATTTCAGATACACGCAAGCCGCAGGAATAAAGGAGTTCAATGATGGCCCTGTCCCGAATACCAAACTGGGAGTCAGGTTCTATAGCCTCTATAATTACTTCTACATCCGCAACGGACAGCACATCTGGAAGTTTTTTGGGATTTTTTGGACTGCTTAATACCAGAGTCGGATTATTTTTCACCAGATTTTCTGCTGACAAATACTTATGATAGGTTTTTATAGATGAAAAATTGCGGGCCACACTGGCGGGAGACAAGCCTGCAGCATTCAGGGAACGAATATATTCCCGGATATGCATCTGGGAAATACTATTCAAAGATGAGACATTTTGCCCATCTAAAAAAGACAAATATTTCCCAACGTCTCTTTGATAGGCATCCAGGGTTTGAGGGGAAACATTCCGCTCCACCCTTAGCATTGTTAAATAATCCTGGAAATAAGTCTCCATTCTAATCCATATGGGCATCTTCCACCAATCCGCATAGGATCTGTCCGATCATAATATGCCCTTCCTGGATGCGTTGGGTATCCTCGCTGGGGACATGAATGGTAACATCTGCCAGGCCTGCCATCCTTCCGCCTAATTTTCCTGTGAAAACAATGGTCTTTAATTCTTTGTATTTAGCCTGTTTAACAGCAGCGATAACATTCTGCGAATTCCCGCTGGTGGAGATACCCACAAGAACATCATCCTCACAGCCCAGCCCCTGGACCTGTCTGGAAAATATAGACTCAAAATCAGTATCATTGGCCCAGGACGTTAAAAAAGAAGTGTCTGTGGTCAGGGCGATGGAGGGAATGGGTTTGCGATCATGGCTGATCATACCGCCCATGAGTTCAGTTGCCAGGTGCTGGGCATCGGCGGCACTACCACCATTGCCGCACCACAGGATTTTTCCCCCGTTTTTTATAGAGCCAATCATAATTTTTGCAGCTGCTTCCATATCCATCACACAAATATCCGCCATATTTTCTTTTACGGCGGAACTTTCTAGAATCTGTTTCTTGATTTTTTCTTTCATGATATTTTCCAGTGGATTGCTTTAGAAAATTCTTTCATTAATAAAGAATTTCTTTCAGTGACTGTACCAGTTACAATAATTGCCGCACCGGCCTCTACGCGCTCGGCTGCCGCCGTGGGTGTACGGATACCGCCACCAACAATTAGGGGGATATTCACTGCTTGATGAATATATTTTATAATATCAATTTCAACAGGTTTTTTAGCACCGCTTCCCGCCTCCAAGTAAATAAGTTCCATTCCCAAATATTGACCTGCAAGAGCATGTGCAACAGCAATATCCGGCCTATTCATAGGTATAGGTCTTGTCCCACTCATGAATTCTACTGTTGATCCCGCTCCACCATCCAAAATCATATAGCCAGTGGCAATTGTTTCAATACCCAAATCCTTTACGGAGGGCGCAGCGATTACCTGCTCGCCAATGAGATAATGAGGGTTACGTCCGGAAATGATAGACATAAATAACATGGCATCATAATAAGAGTTTAACTGGCCAATGCCTCCTGGAAAAAATATTACCGGAATCTGCGCAGAATCCTTGATCCGTTTTACCCTGTCTACATAGCATCCATCCATTATCAGACTGCCGCCTACAAATAGGGCATCCACACCAGATTGATTTGCCAAAGCAACATTGGATTCAATAATGGTGTCGTTTTTATTATCTGGATCAATCAGGACTACGTAGGCAGCTCCCTTTTCCGAGATCGTATTTAACAATTGAGCAAATACATTCATATCAAGATATGAGTTTTTCGTACTCTGAAGATGATAATAAACTGGATTTTTCTAACTGGTTTGAACATTTAAGTTTAATTAACCACCCTTTGTCGTAAGGATCAGTGTTCACAGATTCAGGTTCCTTTTCAATACAATCATTGACTTCAATCACAGTACCGGATAAGGGGGCATAAAGTTCGGAGACGGTTTTCACTGCCTCGATTTCACCAAAGGTATTACCTGCAGCAAAGGTATCACCTGCTAGTGGCATTTCAACAAAGATTATATCTCCCAACTGACTCTGGGCATAATCCGTAATCCCAATGGTTATCTTATCTTGATCAAATTCAACCCATTCGTGGTCTTTAGTGTAAAATAATTGATCGGGTACATTCATAATTATTGTCCTAGTCAGTGGGGTAATATTCAAATGTATCTAAAAAACTAGTGTCAAAATCACCTGATTTAAATTTTTCATTTCCCATAATCGCCCGGTGGTATGGAATTGTTGTTTTTGGACCTTCAATAATTGTCTCTTCTAAAGCACGTTGCATCCGGATAATTGCTCTGTCTCGATTTTTCGCCTGTACAATTAATTTACCAATCATTGAGTCATATTGGCTAGGAATCTGGTATCCTGCGTATGCATGGGAATCTATACGTATGCCTTTCCCTCCAGGCATATGAAAACTGGTTATTTTTGCAGGGAATGGTGTGAAATTATTAGCTGGGTCCTCAGCATTTATTCTACACTCTATGGAATGTCCACGCAGTTTAAAATCTTGTAAATATTCTGGACATTTCAATCCGGCATGCATTCTAATTTGTTGTTTGATAAGATCGGTACCGGTTACCATTTCCGTAACTGGGTGTTCTACTTGAATTCGTGTATTCATTTCCATAAAATAGAATTTCTTTTGCTTATCCATGAGGAATTCAATGGTTCCCACTCCCAAATAACCTACAGTTTTTGCCGCGTGCACTGCCGATGCTCCAATTTTTTTCCGTAATAATTCATTCACAATTGGAGAGGGTGATTCCTCAATTAATTTCTGGTGACGACGCTGAATGGAACATTCCCTTTCGCCAAGATGTATCGTTTTACCATGTATATCAGCTAGGATTTGGACCTCAATATGACGTGGGTTCTGTATGAATTTTTCAATATAAATATCACCATTACCAAATGCTGTAATCGCTTCCTGGTTAGCAGATTTATAGGCACTTTCCACCTCGGTACTATCCTGAACGAGGCGCATGCCTCGCCCCCCTCCTCCAGCTGATGCCTTTAACATCACTGGATATCCCATTTCTTCTGCTTTTTCAAGTGCTTCATCAAATCCAGACAATACCCCAGTCCCGCCTGGAATCACCGGAACTCCTGCAGCTTTCATAGTTTCTTTAGCTATTGCTTTATCACCCATGGCAGTAATAATCTCAGGATTTGGCCCCAGAAAAGTAAAATTATTTTTCGCGCAAATTTTTGAAAATTGGGCAGATTCAGATAAAAATCCATATCCGGGATGAATTGCATCTGCGTTGGTAATCTCTCCCGCAGCAATAATTCTTGGGATATTTAAATAACTTTCCGAACTGGGTGCTTCCCCTATACACACAGCCTCATCCGCAAATTTGACATGCAAGGATAATTCATCTGCGACAGAATACACTGCCACAGTTTTAATACCCATTTCATGGCAAGCACGAATGATACGGAGACCAATTTCCCCGCGGTTGGCGATTAAAATTTTTTTAAACATGTATTCCTATACAGGATCAATAACGAATAAAGGCTGGTTATACTCCACAGGGTCAGAGTTATTGACCAGAATATCTGTGACAACACCATCATGTTCCGATTCAATCTCATTCATGATTTTCATGGCTTCGATGATACAAAGCACATGACCTTTTTTAACATGGTCTCCTTTAGAAACAAATGGCGGATCGTCCGGAGAAGCTGCTATGTAAAAGGTACCAGGCATTGGTGCAAGCATTTTTCCAATAGAATCACTTTTTGGAGTATCGGATAGTGGAACTGATACTACAGATTTTGATTCTGGAGCAGTGGATTGGATAACAGTGGAAAGTTGCTCTGGTTTGAGAGTATCTGGTTTTTTTTTCACCCTATATTTCCGACCCCAGAATGTGACCTCAATTTCATTCACATTGGAATTCTCAATTATATAAATGATTTCTTTTAACTTATTTTGCCACATAAATCTATCTTTGAAACATATCTATTGTTTCGACCTCTCTACGTATTCACTCGTCCGGGTATCAATGCGCAGTTTATCACCTTCACTAATAAATAGAGGCACATTGATTGTTAACCCTGTTTCCACTGTAGCAGGTTTGGTTGTACCTGTAGCCGTATTGCCTTTTAAACCAGGTTCGGTCTGCGTTACTTTTAATACCACATGAGACGGAAGCCGAATATCAAGAACTTCATCGCTATCAAAAAGTAGATCGACTTTCATTCCGCCTTGAAGAAAATATTTTTTATCTCTAATAAAATCACTGCTTACATTTAATTGATCATAGGTATCATTATCCATAAAAACATGAAAATGCCCATCGTCATAAAGAAATTGCATTTCTTTTGCTTCTACACGAATGAATTCAATTTTATACCCCGCATTGAATGTTTTATCAATAATCTTCCCCGATAATATATCTTTCAGTTTGGTCCTAACAAATGCACCGCCCTTACCTGGTTTTACATGTTGAAATTCAACCACCTTCATTCTTTTATTTTTGTGGAGAATCACCGCACCATTGCGAATATCCGCTGTTGTTGCCATTTTTAATGGATTGCTAAATTTAAACTAAAACTGAATTTACATATTACTGTTACAAGGTCACACTCTAATAAATTATTTTTCATTTTAATCAATAAATTAAACATGGCTGATTAAGGACCTTACATCCATTAGATCAGATTTTATTTGATCTATATTGAAAGTCTCTCGGGCATATTTTACCATATCCGATGTTTGCAAAATACGTATCCAAATTTCAAATTCTTCATCACTCAATGGCAATAAATCACGATTTTCAGTAATTTGAATTGTTGTCATTTCTAAAGTCCTTACAAAATATTTTGTTTCTATATATTCCCGGGATATATGCGATAAGCCAGTATAAAATTCTTTAGAGAAACCGCTGATATTCAATTCATTAAGCCGACGAATAGCACGCTCTTCCGGTGTTTCCATAATTGAATAATCCACTTTCCTATATTCTGCAGGTTGACGTTTCTTCCAGGTCCAAGCCATTCCTAAAATCAAGCTTAATAACAGAATCCAAACTAAAATACTTTTCAATGGGAGAACTGATCTTACAGGAACAGGGCCTTGCAAAGGCCGAAATTCAATTTTCCCCTCATCGGTAAGTATAGTTTGAATCTGAACTTCTAATGGTAAAACCTGCAAAGAAAATTCAATATGCCCACTGTCGTTTAGTACTTCAACCTGATATTTTGGTGTCTGGTAGCTGCCTGTATCCCAGAATGTGAGCTCAATTTGGGTACCAGTTAATCGGTTATTTTCATAGATAAAGGATTGCTCCCTTACACTGATGGAATCGTTGTCCAAGATTAGTTCAGGATAACGGATAATTCGATTGCCCATTTTTTCGACGGTCACTGACCAAGTAATAACATCACCGATGAATCCTGACGTGGTATCCAAGTCCGATATAACAGATAATGATTGTCCCGATAGTCCAGAAAGAGATAATGCAATAATCATATAATGAATCAGGATCAAAACCTTTTTTCTCTCATTTTAAAAAAGGATAACAATGGCTCAACATAATCCAAATTGGTCATGATAGGAATCATATCAAAACCAATCTTTCGGGATTCCCTTTTAAATTTTTCCATGTCGTTATCGATTCTCTTTTCTAATTCTTCCCGCTCAGATTTAGAGGATGTATCAATCCAAAACGTCTCACCAGTTTCAGGGTCTTCAACTTTGGCTAAACCAAAATCAGGTAACCTTACCTCGGCAGGATCAAACAAGCGGATCCCCACTGCATCATGTTTACGATTTAAAATTTTCAGAGAAGACCAGTAACCATTATCTAAAAAATCTGAAATGACAAATACCACGCTTCTCCTTTTGGCGACTTTCAGGAAATAATCCAAAGCATTTTTTAAGGAAGTGCCATTCCTTTCTGGCGATACATAAAGAAGTTCTCGAATGACCCTTAAAACATGACTTTTACCTTTCTTTGGGACTACATATTTCTCTATTTCATCCGAAAACAGTATCAATCCCACTTTATCATTATTTTTAATTGCAGAAAATCCCAGTACAGCTGCAATCTCCACTCCTATGTCACGCTTTAACTGCTGGCCAGAACCAAACTCACCCGATGCGGAAATATCAACTAAAAGATAGACTGTAAGCTCACGCTCTTCCTCAAATACTTTTACAAAAGGAGTCCCGGTCCTGGCAGTTACATTCCAGTCTATGAGTCGGATATCGTCTCCCGGCTGGTATTCACGAACTTCTGAGAAAGTCATACCACGTCCTTTAAATACGGAGTGGTATTCTCCTCCAAAAAGATCATTGACCAGCCCGCGGGTCCGAATCTCAATCCGTTTCACCTTTTTAAGGATCTGACGGGGAATCATAATGGTTTTAGGGGACTTCAACGACTTCAAAAAGTCGTTTAATGATATCTTCTGGAGTGAGTTCTTCCGCTTCTGCTTCGTAGGTAAGAATAACTCGGTGCCTCAGTACATCAGCACCTATATAGCGAATGTCCTCCGGGGTAATATATCCACGATGTTCCGTATAGGCCCGGGCTTTGGCAGCCCGGATGAGATTTATGGTTGCCCTAGGCGATGCTCCAAAATCAATAATACCCTCCATGTCATCAAGCTTATAGTCTTTTGGTGATCGGGTCGCAAATATAAGATTTAATACATAGTCCTCCACCTTTTCATCCACATAAATATCATGGATAACCTGCTGTGCTTCTAGGATATCATCAGGGGAAACAACGGGGTCAAGTTCAGTAACTTTAACTTTTTTTGTATTTTGTCGCAAGATCAACCGTTCTGAACTGCGTTCAGGATAATCAACAATCAATTTAAACATAAATCGATCTACCTGGGCTTCCGGTAGTGGATACGTTCCTTCCTGCTCAATCGGATTCTGGGTGGCCAGGACTAGGAACGGTTCATCTAATTGAAATGTATTTTCACCAATAGTGACCTGCCTTTCCTGCATGGCCTCTAGAAGAGCACTTTGGACCTTTGCTGGAGACCGGTTTATTTCATCTGCCAGAATAATATTAGAAAAGATAGGACCTTTCCTTGTATCAAATTCACCTGTTCTTTGATTATATATCAAAGTTCCCAGAAGATCTGCAGGTAGCATGTCCGGGGTAAACTGAATCCGCTGAAATTCAGTCCGAATCAACTGTGCCAGTACTTTTACAGTTAAAGTTTTGGCTAAACCGGGAACACCTTCTAGTAGGATATGTCCATTAGCCAGCATTCCAATTAATATTTTATTAATTAATTCATCTTGACCAACGATGATCCGATTGATTGTTTTTTTCAGTTCATCAATAAATACAGAGGTCCGAGAGATCTTATCATTTATCTCAGTTAAACTAAATTCACTCATATTGTACTATCAGGAAGTAATATGTTTAAGGGCAGGAATTTCGTTGATATTTTTTCCCAGGTATTCAATTTCAAATTGCACAGAAGGTACAAGCTCATGCTCCGGGAACATATTTAGAAATGTCTCATATTCTATTTTTGCACTTTCAAAATCATTAATAACATTGCCAAAAATATAACCTATCATGAATTGCGCATGAGGCTCCTGATCGGAGCCCTTATATTTTTCCGAAACTTTCCGGTATTCCTGTATTGCTGTGGTAAAATCCCTGAGATCATTCATATATATATCACCGATTAGATACTGTCCCTTCGGAGTAATTTTATGATCAGAATATTTTTCTGTTAAATACATAAGATGTCCTAGAGATTCCTTTATCATTTTCCTCTTACGAAGAGATTCAGATTGATTTAGAATCCATTCTGGGAAATCAGTGACTTCTTTTTGAGCTTGTTTAGCCTGCGGTGACGAACCATATTCATTTACTGTCTTTTCCAAAGCGGAAAAACCTGCTGATAAATCATTTCTCCAGTTCAAATGGATTGTGGCTAATTTATATTGTGCCAAAGCAGCTAAACTATCTTTGGGATATTTTTCAACAAGTGATTCCAAATTTTGGACAGCTATCTCTACCTGATCCTCATTTAAACTAGCTTCTGCAAGTTCAAAATATTCTGTCGATGTTTTTGAGCAACCATATATAAAAAATATCCAAATAAATAGTGTTAGAAATTTGTATCTCATTATTATCCTATTTTTTAGCGGCGGAAATTAAAACTGTACTCCTTCTTTAGAAAGTGCAAGGTCAATATAATATGTACAATTCCTTTCAAGGTTCCCAACAAATTTTATACCTTAGAATAAGCTCTGAACTCCAAGTTGAATTTTGCCTTTGCTAGGAGGTTGATCAAATTGCACTGCATAATCGAATCGGGCCGGTCCAAAAGGTGTATTGATGGTAATGCCAATACCACCATCCCATTGAATATCCCGTATTGAAATTGCATCTAAAGTACTAGTTAAAATACCACCATCTGAGAATATGGTCATACCAATGAATCTATAAATAGGAAACCGATATTCAATATTGGTCATAAATCGAAAAATATCACCCCAAGGATCTCCTGATATTTCTTCAAAACGAAGCACATCCCAACCACGCATACTTGTACTACCACCTAAATAAAATTTTTCAAAACTATAATCTGGCAATTCGGGGTTCCAGTCCCAAATAAATCCTGTTTTTAACCGTAATGCGAAAACGGATTGGTCCCCTATCGGAGCGTATCTCTGGATAGAAATATCTGCCTTAATATAATCTCTTTCACCGCCTAGAAAATAGCCTGAGGATTTTATTACTCCATTTACTAGGAACCCATTACGTGTAAAGATAGGATTATCCCTTTTATCAATATATACTTTCATTGCGATAGATCTTTGCTCAATAGAGTTTGTCTTCATTGTTTTTTTTTCAGAATTATCACTAAAAGATTCCCATACTGCGTTAGTTTCGAAAAAAGATCGTTTAAAAAATCTAACTTTCTGAGTAAGGTTTATTCCATAGCGTTCTATGGTTTCTATCATATCTTTATATTCAATGAATGTCTCATAATAGGAAGTTAATTTTGAAGGGAACCGATGATCAAAGACCCAATTAGTGGTAAGGCTGATATCATAACGAATTCTAGGGCGAACGAATTCTTCCTCCACTGGAATACCCGCAAGAAGTTTTGTTGAAAATTGTGTTGGTGATTCAAAGATGGATCTGTTTTTCCATTCAATTGTCCCACTGATCGCTGTTATGGGT
>CAJWLO010000031.1 GCA_913043235.1 uncultured Fidelibacterota bacterium | reverse complement strand
CTCACGGCCAATGGCTTAAAAGGCCACTGCTCTACCAACTGAGCTACCGGATCAAAAAAACAATAATTTGCTTAAAAATTAACGGCGAGAAATTTACTGTCATAAAAAAGACAAATAAATAGCCTTATGTAATTATTATAATTTTTTATATTTAGTAAAAAGTAATTACTTGACATTTTTAGATTAATCACGGAATTTCCTTTATAATTAAGAATGTGTTGTCTTGGGAATACACCTCTCTCTTAGCGTTGGGTCACTGTAATTAGTGAACTCTAGCGCAGTATTATTAATGAGTTTAAAAAATAAAACAGCTAAAGGAGACAATATGCGTATCCTTAAATCAGTCATATTATACAGTACAGTTGCAGGTATACTTTTTGCCGGGCAGACAGGCAAAATTGCTGGTACCATAACCGATAGCCAATCCGGCGAAGGTCTTGCTGGTTGTAATGTCCTTGTAAAAGGCACACCATATGGAGCTAGTTCAGATGCCAATGGTGAGTACTATATTATTAACTTAGCGCCTGGTTCTTATGATCTGGAATTCTCCATGATTGGGTATGCCGGTTACACAGCAGAAGGAGTTAGTGTCAATATTGATGTTACCACACCGGTGAATGCTTCTTTGGCCACGGAAGCATTGCAAATGTCAGGTATTTCTGTTACAGCAGAGAAACCAGCGATTGAAAATACATTAACATCATCCAAGCAAATTGTTTCTGGTGAACTCATGGATGGAATGGCAGTCACTGATGTTAACGATGTAGTTAAAACATTGCCAGGTGTTACTGAAGTTGGCGGTGACCTCCATATCCGCGGTGGGCGATCCGGAGAAGAGATGTATCTGGTAGATGGTGCTTCCGTTACTAATGCGGTCATGGGTGGAGAAGCAATTCCGGTAAACCCAGGTATGGTTGGAGAGCTCCAACTAATTACTGGAACCTTTAATGCAGAATATGGACAGGCCATGTCTGGTTTATTTAATACTGTTTTGAAGGACCCAACAGATGGTTTCCATGCCAGTTTTGGTTTTCGAACCACTCTTGGTCAGGATTATTTCAAGGCTGATAAAGGAGATTTTAGTGGTGCAGAAGTATACTCTGAAACCATGGAAATCGTTGATGACCAAGGGAATTATACTAATGCTGTTGATGGAACAGATTATGCAAAAGATTCGGACTTTGGTGGTGAAAAAACAATTTTGGATTTCAGTGCCGGTTTCGGTGGAGGAGCTTTTGGAGGTGTTTTTTCTCTAAGGACACTCAATGATGCCGGTCGTCTTCCGGGTCTTGCGGAAGATCTAATGAATGTACAGGCAAAATTTAACTTTCAGATGGGTAGCAATCTTAAACTCAGTGCCGAAGTGATGAATTATTCCAGGAATGGTTTTTATGATCCTACCTATGATGCAGAGCGAATGGATGCTGGAATGGATATCTGGCAGTGGCTCTGGGCCATGGATCAATATCCTCGTACGGAAGAGAGCGCTACTCAGTTTGGTGTGACTGCTAATTATGTGATGTCACCTAGTACAAATATCACAGTTCGTGCCGACATGATGATGCGCAAGCAGGAAGATGGAGCAAAAAATAGTAGCGGTTTTGTAGATTTTGATAGTAATGCTAAGGTAACAGCCACAACTAACTATAATGGTGCAGAAGGGCCTAATCATACTAAGGTCATGGAAGATCGGACAAACTCTAATGCTTGGTATAACATGGAAAATGTATATGGTCATTATTTCAAATCAGATGAGACTATTACCACAATCGGTGCCCATGCGACCAGTCAGTTAAATAATCGTCATCAGCTTAAAGCAGGTTTTGATTTTCGTATGTTTGATCTTGATCGCTGGGGTCACGATGTCTGGTACGGCCGCACATTGGGCTATACAGAAGACAACCCCAGATTGCAGTATACTAGTTTTGGTGGTGCCAAACCCACGGAAATCGCTGCGTATGCTCAGGACCAGATGGAATTCAATGATATGATCCTCAATATTGGCCTGCGCTTTGATGGCTTTAATGCAGGTTCGGATAAAGGTGTCTGGGCACCAAATGACCCCATAGCTGATGCAGCTGGTGATGGGTCAGTTAATCCATTTGATCCATCTAAACGAAGTGCAACAGAAATGAAAACCCTTATTAGTCCAAGGCTTGGTGCTTCTTTTCCCATTGGGGATAACATGGCGTTTCGTTATGCTTATGGATCTTTTTTCCAGCGGCCAGATTTTTACTCATTATTAAATAATCATATGGCGCAGATGGATGGTGGTACTGAGTCTGGTTTTTTTATATACCTGGGGAACGCAAATCTGGATCCCATGAAGACTTCTATTTATGAAATGGGCGTACAATACAGTATCGCCAGTAATCTGAAACTGGATGTTTCCGGTTATCATAAAGATATATCCAATCTATTGGCTTCTCAGGAAGTTTACGCGATCCCGTTTCAAGATGATGGTTCAGGACACGATAATGAAGGAGGATGGTCAGCTGATGAAACATTTGAAGCAGCTCACTATAGTGTAAATGTTAGTGATCACTTTGGAGATGTGCGAGGAATGGAGCTCAGTCTTTCAATGACAGGTCAATCCGGGTTAACGGGACGAGCTTCATATACCTATTCTATCGCACGTGCTACCGCTTCGGATAAGATTAATGCTGGAAATGGTAGCCTGACCCAGGATGGTGGTTTGCTAGCAGCTAACGTATTGACCATGACCACCCTGGACTGGCACCGTCCCCATATCTTTAATGGTTATGTGGATTATCACATGGATATGAGTGGTTTACTCAGCCGGGCTGGTGCGAATATAACTTTTAATTACCAGAGCGGCCTTCCTGTATCAGCCAGGTCCGGTGTGGGAGGTGCTTCATTGAAAGAAAGAGCACCGTCAACCATTGATGTGAACCTGAAGCTTGATGCCCGTCTTTCTGTGGCTGGCGTTAGTCCCACGGTTTACTTGCTGGTTGAAAATGTTATGAACAGACAGAATGTAATTGCTATTGCTGATCCAGGCTCCTATTTTGATGAAGCATCAACATATCATAATATAGCTGCAGGTTCTACCAATAACCTGCTGGCTTATGGCAAACCCATGACGCTGAATGTCGGCGTGCAGATTAATTATTAACCCGGATTCAGGAGTTGATTATGAAAAATAAACCAATCTTTAAAACCGTACTGACAGGCTTCATCATCTGCGGACTTTTTGGACCTGTTACTGCAAAAGACAGACTTGATGTTCTGGATCGCTCCAGAGTTGCAGGGAAAACTTTTTCTCCTGTATCGGGCCAAACCTATGTTTACCATACCAATGGTGATCTCTGGATGGGCTGGGATTCATATGGAAATACTGGAGACCAGACCTGCAGTGCCATTATCCCTGGCTGGGTATACCCTGGGTCCAATCAGGCAGCCGGCCATGGTTATCTTAACTACAATTGCCGAGCAGGGTACTGGATCATTGCCGATATTGGCGGGACCCTCTTTGAAGGCACCACCGGGCAGTATGATATTTCCGAAGGGACTGATCCTGGTGAAACAAGTGGTAGTTGGGCAGGGAGCGGTAGCGGTTATAATAAGGAACCGTGGGTTACAAATACCAGTTGGACTATTCCCACTGCAAATATTACTGTGAATGCGGTACGCCGTTCCTGGAGTTTTAATGGGACATCCAATACCTATTTTAAGGTTGGCGAGCATGATTATAATGATTTCGTTATTGATGAGGTCCATGTCATTAATAATGGTTCTACTGATATAGATGGCCTTGTGTTTGGTTCTAAAGCAGACCACGACTGTACTTGGAATATTCCTTTTCCGGATTGGGATTATGCATTCTGGACAGATGATATAGTGGATTATGATGCTGAATATTTATTAACCATGGAACTGGATGGTGATGACCCAGGATCAGCAGCCAATGATTTTGGTATTGATGATCCAGGCCGCGAGTACCGCGGTGTACGGGTGGCTCAGACACCATTAGAGATTGCTGGTACGTCCTATGGTTCATTGGCGCAGAGTGATGTCAATCATATGTGGTGGACAGGAGATGAAGATCCTCAGACTGCTGCTTCTAGACATACTATGGCAACGATGGTAAAAGGTGCTGGAGATAAAAAAGATGTTAACCCAAGTCCCATGGATATGAGGTACCTTCAGTCCTATGGACCCTATGCACTTGCTGCTGGTGACACATTAAAATTTATCACCGCTGTTTTAGCTGGCGCTGGTTTGGCAAATACTCAGCAGGCGGCTGCCAATGCCCGCAAAGCCTATGACTGGAACTGGAATCTTCCTAAGCCTCCAGCCGCTCCACAGATTGCTTCTGATGGTGTTAAAACAAATGCAGCAGGGAAGGTTGAGCTAACATGGACCTATAGTGATGCAAAAATAAACGCCGTGGATCCGGATAAGGGAGTGGCAGATTTTGCTGGTTTCCGTATCTATAAAGCCGCTACGGCTCCCCGCCAGAGCTCTTCGGATATCATGACTGGTGAAGGTGTTTCTGCTGATAATTTATCAGATGGTGGTACTATGGTTGGTGATCCCAATGTAGGGACAAAATTTACTTCCGCTGCCACAGGGCCTTATACGATGGTTCTTGATATTCCTAAAGCCAATATTGGTACATATGGAGGTAATGGATCCTACACCTGGACAGATGAAAATGTAGCTATTGGATTAACTTACTGGTATTATGTAGCAGCCTATGATGAAGCAGGGTCTGATCCGGTTCATGGCTCAGTACCTTCACTGGAAAGTTATTATACCATGTGCTACCCCATGCAAGCGGCTCCAGATGGCGGTGGCGGCGAGATCAATTCAGTGCCGCCTGCAACAACAGTATCTGTGGAAACACTTACCTATGACGGGTTGAGTGGTTCCACCACTGATATATTTGTTGCCCCTAATCCATGGAGAGGGAATGTTATGGAGACCTTCCACGGGGCAACTACTGCCAATACTTATTTTGTAAGGTTTTACAATGTTAAATCAGGTGATGAAATTCGGGTATTTGATGTAGGTGGAAACCTAGTATATGAAAATACAGCATCTTCAGCCGGTTCGTTTGATTGGAACTTGGTTTCAAGAACCCGTAATCAGGTCGTAACAGGAGTTTATTATTGGAAAGTAGGAGATCAGTCAGGTAAACTGGCTGTGATCCGCTAAACCAGAAAGGAAGTTATAGAATGAGAAATAAAATGATTCTAGACAAAATCGTGAAATGGACAATTGCTTCCATGCTGGTTGTTTCATTTCATGGATCTCTTTTTTCGGAAAGCGATGATGATAAGGTTGGTTCTGCCGCTTTTAAATTCCTCAATATCCAAACAGATGCCAGGGGCGCAAGCCTTGGAGGTTTGGCCGCACAGGCCACAGGTGCCAGTGCCCTCTTTTGGAACCCTGCTGGCATTGCCGGTTCAGGTGGAATAGGTTTCACCGCCGGCATGACCCAGTGGCTGGTGGAGACACAGGTTATGAATGCTGGTTTTGTGATGCCTATGATGGGCGGCGCAGTTGGTGTATCACTGGTATCGGTCAATTATGGAGATATGATGAAATCCGGCTGGGCTGGAACAACCGAATTTGTATTTGAACCCAATCAGGGGAAGTTTACAGCGAGTGATATGTCTTTGCAGGCCAGTTATGGTAGAAACTTAAGTGATAAGTTTTCCATTGGAGGTACAGGTAAAATGCTCACTCAAAACATTGATGATGTAAGCATCAGTGGTATGGCATTTGATATTGGTACTCAGTTCAACACTGGTTACCGTGGGATCAAAATGGGGGCTGCCATTTCCAATTTTGGGCCTGATATCGATTCTCAGGCTCCTGAAGATGCTGCTTATGCAGAATATCCCGCCATGTCTCTACCCATGACTTTCTCATTTGGCGTAATTGGTGAAGCGGTACCAGGCTTAAATGCTGGTCTTAATATTCTCAAGCAGGCAGATATGGGTCAGGAACTCATTGTAAATGGTGAATATAATATCAGTCTGGCATCTCTCCGGTTCAGCTATAATCTTAATAATCCCCAACAGAATATGGCCGTTGGAGCTGGTGTGAATGTGGCCGGTATAAGTGCGAATTTTTCTATGACGATGACCAAGCATTTCGATAGTGTGATGCGATTTGGCATTGGGTATTCGCTCTGATAAAAATTATATTAGTTTTTATGAAAAAAGCCGCTTCAAAAGCGGCTTTTTTTTATTCAGGTTGGACGCAGTATGGAAGTATTAATAGGTTTTGCTATTAATATAGATCCCTATGAAGATTATGAAACCAATCCTTTTATCTCTCTCCTTCTTGCTCGCAGGAATACCTGATGGGACTCAGGACATTATTTTCTATGATCTGGCTCAGGAACAGGGCCTTGAATTTGTCCATGACCATGGCGGTAGTGGTGAAAAATATTATGTCGAAACAATGGGATCAGGTGTCTGTCTCCTGGACTATGATAATGACTATGATTTAGATATCTACTTTTGTCAGGGATCACCGCTGCCTGGCTGGGATAAAAATATTAACTTGGAAAATAAATTATTTCAAAACGATGATGGTCACTGGACAGATGTAACTGCTGTTGTCGGTGTTGGGGATAAATCATACAGCACTGGTTGCACATGTGGGGATGTGGACAATGACGGTGATACGGATTTATACGTAACCAATTTTGGGAAAGATATTTTTTACCGCAATAACGGTAATGGTACTTTTACAAATGTAACTGACGCGGTAGGAATAATTAACTATGATTGGGGTTCCAGTGCAGCCTTTTTTGATATGGATAATGATGGACTCTTGGACCTTTATGTAACCAATTATGTGGAGTATTCTTTGAAGAAAAACCCTTGGTGTGGAGATAAGAATACAAATCGACGTGCTTACTGTGATCCGGATATTTTCTCCGGTTCACCTGATCGTCTATTTCTTAATCTGGGCGACTGGGTTTTTAAGGATATATCTGCTGCTTCCGGAGTTATGGCCCAAAAAGGCAAGGGATTGGGTGTAATCCCCGCGGATTTTGATCGGGATGGGGATCAAGACCTATATGTAGCCAATGATAAGGTAATGAACCATTATTATGTGAATGACGGTAAGGGCCATTTTAAAGAAAATGCTTTATTTACAGGTTTAGGTTTCAATGAAAATGGTCGTGCTGAAGCTGGTATGGGAGTGGATATTGGTGATGTGAATGGTGATGGCTGGCAGGATATTTTTGTAACAAATTTCAGCGGTGAAACCAATACCATTTATATAAATAACAAAGATGGATTTTTTAGCGATGAAACTTCTCTGGCCGGCTTAGGCCAGCCAAGCCTGAATTACCTTGGGTTCGGAACAAAATTTCTGGACATCAATTGTGATGGCTGGTTGGATCTGTTTGTAGTAAATGGACATGTAATTGATAATATTCATTATTTTAATAAAGATTATACCCATGCACAGTCTAAACAAATATTTCTAAATAACATGGACGGTACGTTTAGAGAACTTCCGCCGGAACTGATAGGAGATGTGAACCGACCCAGTGTTGGCCGAGGAGCTGCTTTTGGGGATCTGGATAATGATGGTGATATAGATGTGGTTATTTCTAATAATAATGAACCAGCTAATCTGTTGATTCGGGATGGAACCCCAAATAAGAACTGGATCGGTTTTTTATTGATAGGGGTTGAATCCAATTATGACGCCATTGGCACCCGTATTGTAATCAAAACAGATGAAATGAATCAGGTAAAATTTGTGACCACTGCAGGAAGTTATTTGGCGGCCAATGACAAGAGAATTTTATTTGGGTTGAATCATCACATTAGTGTTGATAAAGCAAGTATTAAATGGCCTAGCGGAATAACCGACAGTTTTACAAATTTGCAAACCAACTGTTATTATCAGATTAGAGAAGGAGGGAGTATATCCGTTATATATTATTGATTCTGGTGACACTTTTGAAAGGTCAGGATTTGACGAAAGGACAGGATTTTCTGAAAAATGGTCAGTATCATGATGCAGTTAAGTTCTTTTCTGGTATCATAAAAACATACCCGAAAAATCCAGATGTTCTGAATGGACTTGCAGAAGGGCAACACCGGACCGGGGATCCCATGACTGCTATTGAAAACTATAAAAAAAGTTTAGCCATTAACCCGCAGCAGTTATCAACTTTGATCAGTATAGGTAATATCCAATATTACCATCAGCAGTTTCCAGAAGCAGAGATTTCATATGAGAGAGCGACCCGTTTAGATCCAAAAAATGCACGGGCACACAATAATCTGGCATCGGTTCTAAAAGAACAGCAGAAACTCGATCAAGCAATCTTTTATTTTGAAAAAGCATTCGAATTGGACTCACAGTATGCCCTGGCCTGCAGAAACTTGGGTGACATTTACTTAAGACAGGGCAAAAGTACTCCTGCATTACACTGGCTCAAAACAGCTGTTGATCTTGATCCTGGTAACATGCGCGGGCAGTACTGGTTGGGGAAAGCATTTTACTTATCCGG
Organism: uncultured Fidelibacterota bacterium; assembly: GCA_913043235.1. Lineage (GTDB taxonomy): Bacteria > Fidelibacterota > Marinisomatia > Marinisomatales > UBA1611 > UBA2134. The sequence goes on along the minus strand of CAJWLO010000031.1, from coordinate 22,758 downwards.
AGAATTTGCTGCCGCCAAGGATCAATATCTACGTATTTTGGTAAATAAACCTAATTTACATTCTGTTCATCATGATTTGGGGTTGGCTTATTTTGGAATGAGAAATTATGGACCGGCAATTACTCATATAAAGCAGGCCATACAGCGTAATCACGCAGTTTATGTTTATTATCTTTCACTGAGCCGCGTATACGCCAGTCTCCACAATGAGGCAATGGCAATGGCAGTTCTTGATTCTGCACTCAATTATGACAGGTCTTTGGCGGTTGTCTGGATTGCTAAAGGCGATATCCATAAGATTGCTGAACAGTATGAATTGGCCTTACAGGATTACGAAATTGCATCTTCCTATAGTTTGGAAGACTGGAAAGGATACTATAAACAGGGCGTAGTCTTATATTATCTGGGCAGGTTGGATGATGCCCAATCTATGCTTGAAGTAGCATCCGAAAAAAACCCTCATCAAAGTGGGATAAATCATTTTCTCGGGCTGGTATATTTAGGGAAAAATAATCCTGCCATGGCAAAACTGTCTTTAATCAAAGCCTCGGAAAAGGATTCTTCCAACAGCGATATTTACTTCCATCTTGGGCAGTCCTATCGGCATCTGAAACAATTTGAAGAAGCGAGGATTGCCTTGGAAAATGCGGTACATATTGATTCGACTCACAAAGAAGCACTATATGCACTGGGTCAGATATATACAAAATTGAATTTAAATGCTAAAGCAAAAGAAGTGTTAAAAAGATTTAAAGTTGTTTCAGATTTTGAAAAAACAGAGAAGAAATTGAAAAAAAAATTGTCACTGAAGCCCTATGACAGTGATACTCGCCGACAATTAGCCATGCTTTATGAATCAAGAAAAGATTTTTTATCAGCAGCGGAGATATGGCAGCAATCCTATTTTTTGGGTGATGGTAAAGCAGCTACTGAACTTGAAAGAATAAAAGGAAAGATAAAATGATTGATAGGATCTTAATGTTTGAAAAGAGTAAGGTAATTAGGTGATCAGGCTTCCGATTCTAATTTTAACTAATCTTTAATTGTACAATCCATTTATTTCACGAAACGAAGAAAATAAATATGTAAACGTTCACCAATTTTATTACCATCATTAAGTTAGGCTGATATTTTTTAAATAATACTGATCAAAAGCAGCAAGCAGACTTTCTTGTCCTGAATAAGGTGCTGGATTATATTTTTTAGATTGTATTCCTAACTGTGATAATTCGGAAATGTGCCAATCCTGCTTGTTGGTGATGTCCCAAAAATCAATTGCTTCCTTCGGGTTGTATCTAGTGGAATTTTTTATATCCTTTGAAAAAAGCCATGTGCATGTAACCGTACATTTATCCACGCCATTAGGCCAGACCATATGATACATAACATATTCAGGGTGGAGGCTCAAAAGCATATTAGGGAAGATGGAATAATAATAGACTCGTTTCAAATCATCATTTTTTACATTTGGTAGTGGTGGACAGCATAATTTTCCGCTGCCTGTAATACTCTCTTTATCTTCATTGAATTCCATATAACCCCCAAGAAATGGACCTTCGTAGAGATCATTTTGTCCACTTAAGTAAGGTGTAATGGCTGCAAGATCTGGGTGAAGAATGGGACAGTGATAACATTCACAGTAATTCTGAATCACCAGTTTCCAATTTCCGGATACTTCATACTTTTTAGTTTCTATAGTGATAAGTTCATCGATGGTCCAATCTTTGAAGCGTTCGATAAGTGGAGCAAAAGCTGAATCAAAATCTTCCGGTGTGTGGCTGTAATTAATAAAAATGAATCCATCCCATTCTGCGATAGCTACCGGGAAAAGGGAATAGTCTGATTTATGGAATCCTTCCACCGCATCCATATGAGGGGCTCCCATGAGTTTTCCATCAAGTCCATAGGTCCAGCCATGGTAACTACATTGGATAGATTTAGAAAATTGGCCTGATCTGTGATTACAAATCCGAGTCCCTCGATGTCGACAGACGTTTACATGTGCTTTGAGCTCACCATGCTCATCTCGTAATAGAATAGTACTCTCCATTCCAATGTTAATTACTTTATAATACCCTGATTCACATAGTTCGGATGAACGGCCTGCACAAATCCAATTATTCAAGAATATATTATCATACTCTTTTTGTAGAATATCCGGATCAACATAATAATGGCGCTCAAGTGTATGGGCCCCTTTGGGAAGAGATTTGGCTGTTTTTATAAATGTCATGCCTTTAATAAAACTTGAGCTGCATTTACTCCATTAGTGCCATGGAGACCTCCGCCGGGATGGGTTCCTGATCCACAGAGATAAAGATTTTTAATGGGTGTTTTATATTGAGCTGTAGTGATGGTTGGACGCATGAACATGAATTGATCCAGAGTCATTTCACCATGATTTAGATTTCCTTCAGTCAAACCAAATTGGGTTTCCAAATCAGCAGGTGATAATACATGTGAGAATTCAATCAACGATGAGAAATTAGGAATATGATTTTCTAATACACTAACCACGTTGCGGTATAATTGGTTATTCAATTCGGGTGACCAGTGGTTTTCTCTTAGATGATAAGGCGCATACTGTATCGTTGCGGAAAGCACATGCTTCCTGTCTGGAGCAAATTCACTATTAATAACCGATGGAATTGTGAATTCCACATAAGGGTTTTTAGAAAGCTGTCCATATTTTACTGCATCGGATGCTATCTCTAGGTATTCAATCGATGGGGCGATTGAAAAAACAGTATCCATTTGATCAGCAGAAACGCCATTGATTTCAGGAAGAGAATTGAGCGCAAAATGGATTCGTGCTGTACTGCCACGGTAGCGGATATTATTTAATTGAGTGTGAAAATTAGGATTCAAATTTGGTGCCCCAACAAGATTAATAAATGTATTCTGAGGATCAAGACCTGATACAGTAATGCTGGCCTTAATTGATTTTCCATTCAAAAGGGTAACACCACTACAAATACCATTATCCGTATTGATAGAATTCACTTTTGAATTGGTTTCAATCGCAACGTTGTAAGATTCAGCTACTGCTTTCAATACATTGGCTAATTCTATTGTACCTCCCTTTACAAATTTTACATTGTGGAATACACTACTGCTATGGAGATGCTGGTGTAATAGATTGTATCCAGTGGCGGCGGCAAAAGGACCGAAAGATAAATGATGAATTCCAGCGGTAGCTATTGCACCGCGCAGTAATTCATTTTCAAACCATTCGTCCATCAGTTCCAGCATCATCATAGGCATCACACGCATCAGATCGACCATACCGCGAGAACCGTGCTTTAGTAGCGGACCTAACATTGAACGCATCGATAGTGCTTCAAAAAGTCCTACATTAGGTAGACTGGGCGGCGTCAATTCATAAAGCCGTTCTAAGAAATTGACAGATTTATCAATATAAGATATGAATTCTTCCCAAACGTCAGCATCTTTTTTGGAAAGATGTGAGATGGAGTTCGCTGTTTGTTTTGGATCACGATGAAAAGCAATATGCTTATTATCCTTCCCTAATGCAACTCGAACAATATCCGGTATTATCAATTTTAAACCATTAGATTTTAGGTTTAATTCGGTCATGACCCTTGGATCAATCCATTTTAAGGTATCATGGATTGCATTGCATTTGTATCCGGGGACGAACTCCAAAGTTGATGCCAGCCCGCCCACTTCATTACGAGATTCAAGCACGAGAACTTTTTTTCCTGCTTTACCTAGTATAGCTGCCGTGGTCAGACTGTTCACACCGCTACCGATAATAATTGCATCAAACTTAGTCATTACCAGAGTCCTAGAATCTTTTTCGCTGCCATTTCACCTGGAGATCCTGTGATGCCACCGCCTGGGTGGGTACCTGATCCACACTGATAATAATTTTTAATCGGTGTGGAATAGTCTGCCCATTTCACGGCAGGACGCAAAGAGAACAATTGTTGGAGTGTCAATTCACCGTGAAAAATATTTCCTTCGGTCAATCCAAACGTGGATTCAATATCCGCCGGTGTAAGCACCTGCCGGTGCAAAATGATATCTTTAATATTTGGGGCATAGCGTGCAAGAGTATTTATTACAGCATCCCCAAATGCATCACGTTTCTGATCATCCCAGCCGCCATTAATATGATAAGGAGCATACTGAACAAAGCATGACATAACATGTTTACCGGGTGGTGCCATTTCGGGATCAAGAACAGACGGCAAAATGATATCCATATATGGAGCTTGAGAGAAATTCCCGTATTTAGCATCATCGTATGCCTTTTCCAAATGATCATAGCTAGGGCTGATGGAAATAGCACCTCGAAGATGGTGCCCTTCACCTGGTAGACAGGTAAAGTTAGGGAGCCCATCCAAAGCTAGGTTTACTTTACCTGAGGAACCTCGGATTCGAAAACGTTTGATATCCTGGACAAAATCAGATGGAAGATCATGTTCATCCAGCATTTTCAAAAAAGATAATTTTGGATCCAATCCTGAAATAACAATATTAGAATTGTGTTCATCCCCATTTTTAAGGGCAACACCAATAGCGCGACCATTTTTTACAATGACTTTTTCCACAGGTGCTTCAGTAATGATATCTGCTCCAAAATGTTCAGCAGAACGTGCAATAGCCATACTGACAGCACCAGTACCACCGCGCTGGAATCCCCAGGCCCGAAAGGCGCCATCAATGTCACCCATATAATGGTGAAGCATCACATAGGCTGAACCAGGTGAACGCGGCCCCATGAAGGTACCTATGATTCCACTAGCTGACATAGATGCTTTCAAGGGCTCAAATTCAAACCATTCATCCAGGAAATCTGCCGAGCTCATGGTCATAAGTTTTGTTAAATATTCAAACTGTTCTGATGAAATAGTTTTGAAATGATCCAATAATCTTTTGGCACTTAAAAGGTCGGATATGGATGGCCGAATGGCATTGGGAGCAATGGTTTCTAGGATAGGGCGAACTGCCATTCCAATCTGGCCCATAAGAGGGCCAAAACGCATATATGTTTCTGCGTCAAGCGGAGAATGACGAGCAATCTCCCTGTAGGTTTGATCACTGTCCGCTGTGCGGATCAAATAGTCATTATCTAATGGAGTAAAAGTGCTTTCTAGAGGAAGAAGTTCCAGACCGAAATTGGGCAGCATCAGTTCCCGCATTACATTTGGTTTCATAAGGCTTACTACATAGGAGCAGACCGAAAATTTAAATCCAGGAAAAATTTCTTCAGTAACAGCCGCACCTCCTAGCACGTGGCGACGTTCCAGGACCAATACCTTTTTCCCGCCCCGCCCCAGGTAGGCAGCTGCAGTTAGGCCATTGTGGCCGCCGCCAATAACAATGGCATCGTACTTTTTTATTCCGGGCATGAACGTTTACGCTCCGGATTAAAAAAAGGTATTTTTACAACCTGCGCAGGAGTCAATTTTATAAAATGCTCCACCTTGAGTTCAAAATCGAGTATTGTCCCTTCTTTTGCAAAGGGACTTTTAATATGTGCAAGGGCAATATATCTCTTCAAGATCGGTGACCAAGCACCACTAGTTGCATAGCCCACTTGCTCGTGATTGTAATATAAAGGTGTACTGGTTCGCCAGGCCGTGGAAGGGAGTGCTGGAGCCAGACCAATATTTCGATAATGACGTTCCAGTTCCGACCATTGAATCTCAATGCCTATAAACTCCCATTCAGGACCGCCATCCTTTTCTTTTTGAAGAGCCTGTTTACCAATAAAATCTTTCTTCTGCATTTTTACAGCCCAGCCCAGTCCTAGTTCGTAGGGTGATGATTTTCTATCCTCAATTATGGCGTGCCGGGATGATATATAATCCACATCCAATAGTATCAAGCCTGCCTCAATACGGGCTATATCAAGGGCCTGAAGTCCGGTAGGTGTGATACCATATGGTTGCCCTTTATCTAAAAGCAGGTCCCAAACAGATAGGGCGTCTTTTGGGTCCAGCCATATTTCAAATCCAAGATCACCAGTATACCCGGTTCGAGAAATGGATACTTGGATATCTCCAAACTTTGTATTCATCATCCAGAAGAATTTTAAATTGTCCAGAGAATCATTGGCAGCGGTATTGAGAATCGCCCGTGAATTTGGACCCTGTAGTGCCAGTGCAGCGGTGGCGATTGAATCATCAGAAATGGTAAGATCCATACCAGCGGCATTATATTGCAGCCATTCTAGATTGGGTTCTGCACTTGTGATACGGAATTTATGCTCCGATAATCGTTGAACCGTCCCATCATCAATTACTTTACCATGTTCATCACACCAGGGTGTATACATTACTTGGCCAATTTTGCATATTGCAATATTTCGCGTTACTAGACGATCTAGGAATCCTTGGGCTTCTGGTCCTTCAATAAGATATTTATAGAGAGGCGTTATGTCTAAGAGAGCCGACTTTGTACGAATTGCAAAATATTCGTTCTCATGAGTCAATTCATAATTAGTGGCAGATAGATATCCGGACCAGCGGCGCCACTCCTGAGATTCATTCAGTTTGGATGTTCGCTCAAAAAAAGGTGATAGTTTTAACTGTGTTTCAGCGGTGAATTGATTATTATAGCTCATGATGCCGATCTTAGAAATGGGCGGGTTAAACAGGTAGGCCCTCCTGCACCTTTCAGTGAAATTTCTGAACCATCGTAGGTATAAACTTCCACACCTTCACGTTCAAGAAGTTTCCGGGTGATTGGATTACTTTCTAACATAATCACTTTTCGCGGTGCTAAGGCTAAAACATTGCACCCCATGGAATCATATTCTTTGTCAGGGACTTCAATAAATCGTATTTGTCGATGGAGAAGATATTTTCTGAATGGCACTGGAATCAACCGGGAATAAACCAAATATAGATCATGATCTATGGGAGAAATATTGCTCATAAGATGAAGACAGTCTCCAGGGCCCGTCCAATGGGGCAGGGGGACTGAAATTACTTCATCAACCAGGTTTCCTAATAATGTCTTGAATTGTTGTATTCCTTCTGAATTAGACCTGTATCCTTCACCAACAGCTACGATTCGTTCATTTAGCCATACAATATCTCCACCCTCCAAGGTTCCGGGTGCTTTAATTTTCCCGAGTACTGGTATATCTATAGATTCGAAATAAGCCTTGACAGCATCTGGTTCGGAATTCCTTGTTTCTTTCCCCATGGAGCATAGAATTACGCCGCCATTAGTGATTACACAAGGGTCATGAGTGTATACCGAGTCTAGGGATGTAGATTCATCAATAGGTAAAAAATGAATTTCAATACTAAATGATGCTATTAATTCCGAGAAAGATTCGTAATGTGCAATTGCTTTATTAAAATTTGGTACGCCGTAATAATTTAGTTGCGGAGATTGATCATTAAGAGAATTTTGATTTTGATATGCTTCCCTGGGATGTTTCATAAGGACTCTGCGAATAGGATCAACCATGTTTTGACAACCAAAATTCATATAATTATTTTCTTATCATAGAAGGAGAGATTTAATATAGTAAATGTGCAACTATACTTTTGAAATAATAGATGGCAAAATTACTTCAAAGGACCAGATTAATTGTAAAAAATCTTTCCCAGAAATTGAATGCCCTTTTTAATTTGAATTTTTTTTAATGAATGTATACTAATATAATTTCCTAGATTTATTAAGAAACTAAAAAATGAAAGAAATAATTATGGATAAAAAAAATTCCCTTCATATGACCCCTGCAGAATTTAGAAAAACAGGTTATGCTGTTATTGACTGGATCGCTGATTATTATGAAAATGTAGATTCATATCCAGTGCTGTCCCAGGTGCAGCCAGGTGCTATAAAATCCAGACTCCCGGATGCTCCCCCTGATAGAGGAGAATCAATGGAAACAATTATTCATGATCTGAATCAGCTTATACTCCCTGGGATAACCCACTGGCAGTCACCAAATTTTTTTGGTTATTTTCCCTGCAATACCAGTGGTCCGGCAATCCTGGCAGATCTCATTTCCAGTGGGCTGGGAATAAATGGTATGCTATGGTCAACAAGCCCGGCGTGTACAGAGCTTGAAACACATGTTCTGGATTGGCTGGCCGATATGTTGGATCTTCCAAGTCATTTTAAATCTACAGGTAAAGGAGGAGGGGTGATCCAGGATACAGCTTCAAGTTCATCTCTCTGTGCCTTAATTGCGGCCAGGGAAAGAACCACAAAAGGCCAATCCAATGAAATCGGTTGCAGAGATAAAATGACCGTTTATGCTTCAAGCCAAGCACATTCCTCCATCGAAAAAGCTGTAATGGTTGCCGGATTAGGTCGAAAAAATCTTCGTCTCATAGATGTAGATGATTCTTTTGCAATGAGCCCCGATGATCTACAAAATAAAATAGAACAAGATATAAAAGATGGTTATGCTCCAGTGTATGTATGCGCCACAGTAGGGACAACATCCAGTACAGCTTTTGATCCGCTTAAAGAAATAGGCGTAATCTGCGACAAATATAATATATGGCTTCATGTGGATGCTGCCATGGCTGGAACAGCGGCCCTTTGTCCTGAATATCGTTATATGCAGGTAGGATTAGAATTGGCAGATAGTTATACGTTCAATCCCCATAAATGGATGTTGACTAATTTCGATTGCAGCTGTTTCTATGTAGCTGATCGAAACGAACTCATTAACTCTTTAAGTGTTTTGCCAGAGTATTTAAAAAACCAGGCAACACAATCAGGAGCAGTATTTGATTATCGTGACTGGCATATTCCGCTGGGTAGGCGTTTTCGATCCTTGAAGCTGTGGAGTGTTATTCGATATTATGGTGTGGAAGGATTAAGAAAATACATACGGAAACATATTGAATTGAGTCAAGAATTTTCATGCTGGGTTAAAGAAGATAATCGGTTCCAGCTCATGGCTCCTGCTCCTTTAAATCTGGTTTGTTTTCGCCACAAGAAATCAGACAAATTCAATGAATTGCTATTGGCTGATTTGAATAATAGTGGAGATTTATATTTATCGCATACAAGATTAGCTGGACATTATACGCTCAGGATTTGTATCGGCCAGTCATACACAACAGAAAAACATGTGCGGCAGGCTTGGAAAACAATAACAGAAGCTGTCGAAATACTGGAAAAATCAAGTTGAAACCTTCCTGTTATTCAACATTTTCTCCGCACCAGCGCACAATCAAGTTGGCAATAACCTCCACCACTATTAATACATGTTCAATTTCAACATATTCATTGGCGGAATGTGCTTTACGAACATCCCCGGGTCCATAGAGTACAGTTGGAATATTAGCATAATTTGTAAACAAGCGTAAATCTGATCCATAGGTTACGCCTTCTAGCTGTCCATTATCATTGGTTACAGATTCATGGCAACCTAGCAGTGTATTTACCAGGGGGTGTTCAACAGATGTTTGTCCCGATTCAAATTGCCCTTCAATCCATTTAATTAATGGAAGTTCTTTTGACAGCCATTTATCCTTGGTGGCTGTATTTCCTATGGCATCTTCTAATGCGGTACGGGCTTCACTGGCACTTTCTCCAGGAAAAACCCCCAGCCGTCCTTCTGCGGTTAGTTTTTCAGGTACAGTTGAGTGCCAGTCACCACTGCGAATTGTGCCAATATTAATCGGTGCAACCCTGTCTGAATTTTCATAATATTGTACATGAAATAGCTGGTGTCGGTCCTTTTCCAGTTCTTGAATTGCTTGGTGTATTAATTCAAATTTTTCAATTGCACTGACTCCTTCCCAGCGAGTTGCTGCATGGGTAGCCTTACCATTAATAGTTATTTCAAATGTGAGCGCACCAGATTGTATTGGGCAGATTCGCAGGGAAGTTGGCTCCAGAATTACAGCCCCATCAGCAGTAAACCCATTTACAATATTTGTTAGTGTTCCACAGCCTCCAGACTCTTCACCCACTACGCTCTGTATTTGCACATTTCCATTAGGGCTATAGCCCAATCTTTTTAGAATGTCTACTGCAAAAATACTTGCGCTTAATCCTGCTTTCATATCACAGGAACCCCGCCCATATATCTTGTTTTTTATCACTTTTCCAGACCAGGGTGACTCATTCCAGTTTTCAGGGGGTCCTGTTGGCACCACATCCACATGCCCATTAAGGATCAATGATTTTCCAGATCCATCATTTTGCCAGTTTCCTAAGATATTGTAGCGTGAATCAGGGGAGTGACCATCATCACAAAATGCTGGATGCGCTTTGATTAATTCAAAATTGACAGGGATTTGATCTACATCTAAATCAAGGGATCGTAGTTTATCTGAGATGAAATTTTGCACTGGTCCTTCATCATCAGCAAGACTGGGTAAACGTACTGCTTCCTGAATGAATTCAACAATTTCATTTCGACATGCTTTAATAGTACTGGCGATTTCTTTTTGAATATTAGTCATTATTTTTCCAGTATAAATATAAGGGTAGACCAGCCAGTATTATACCTGTTCCAACAGCAGCATCCCTAGGTGCTTCCAAAATGGTATTGATTGTGAGAAAAATGGAAAAAAGTATGAAAATGATGGGAATGTAAGGATATCCAGGTGTTTTATAGGGGCGTTTCATTTCAGGACGTTTTTTCCGTAGAATGATCACCGCGGCACAAGACATGGCATAAAAGATCCAAGATGCGAATATGATATATGTGATCAGTTGATTATATGTTCCGGAGAAGGTCAGGGCACAGGCCCACACAGCCTGAATAATCAATGCATTGGCTGGGGATTTGAATCTTGGATGGACTACGGCGGCCTGATGGAAAAAAAGTTTATCTCTGGCCATAGCATAATTGATCCTGGCGCTGGTGAGAATGAATCCATTATTTGCACCCAGAAGTGAAATCAGTATAATAATTGAAACCAACGCTGCTCCCTTTTCACCCAAAAAAATGGATGCAGAATCTGATGCAACCAGCAAAGAATTTCCCATGGCTCCAATCCCCAGAGTATATGTGAAAACAAAGTTTATTAACAAATATATGGATATAACGATGAGCATACATAATACCAGAGATAAAGGAATATTTCTCCCTGGATTTTGGACTTCTCCAGCTACATAGGTAATAAATATCCATCCGTCATAGGTCCATAGTACAGAAACCATAGCCAGGCCCAACGGTCCCACAAGGGCAGGTAATGGCCGATCCGGATAAAATGGCTGAATATTATCAGTTGAACCGCCATCCATTACCAAGCCCAGGGCAATAATGCCCAGGATAGCACTAATCTTTAAGATGGTAAATATATTCTGGGCTCTGGCTCCAGATTTTACATCCAGAACATTAATGACGGTCAAAAGGATCACAGATAATATTGCAATACTTTTAATACGCATTTCTGAAAGAGGAAAGAAAAAACCAAGGTATTCAGAAAAGGCCACCCCAACAGCAGCAATACTGGCCGTATTGATTACCGCAATACATGACCAGCCATAAAGGTAGCCCCATACTGGGCCATAAGCTTCATTTAAATAAACGAATTGCCCGCCGGCACGAGGCATAGCAGCACCCAGTTCTGCTATAGACAGGGCTCCAAACAGGCTGATTAAGCCTCCAAAAATCCAGACTGAAATTATCAAGGATGTGGAACCAGTGAGTAAGGCAATGGTGGCCGGGACCATAAAAATTCCAGAACCGATAATTCCTCCGGCATTGATCATGGTGGCATCTAGTAAAGTAAGAACACGAGCGAGTTTTGGTGGCTCAGGTCTGCTACTCATAGATAAAAAATAAAAAAATGTTTTGTAACGAACCTGTCAGGTTAAAAATATTTTCCCCGGGAATCTAGACTATGGCAATTCGTTAAGAAAGGGAACCTTCTACACAGGTGGTTTGAAAACCTCCACGAATATTGTAAAGAGTGGTAACCATAAGCTGATCCGTATCCAATGCGGTTCGTAGGTCAGTATAGATTCGCTTGGTTACTGCTTCCTGATAGATCCCGACATTCCGGAAACTGATGAAATAATACTTTAGAGATTTGAGTTCTACACATTTTCCCCCAGTAGGATGATATTCTATCTTTACATAAGCAATATCCGGCAGGCCACTGAAAGGGCAGACAGCACTGAATTCATCGGTTTCTGTTTTGAAGTACTGTTCCGAGCTGTCAAAATCGAAAATCTCCAACAGCTCCGGTTTGATGTGTGATTCATCTAAGAAATCAAATGTTTTTCCTTCTGCTTTAGGCATATCAGTCTCCTTTGTAGGTGCAACTCGTGTTGTCTGTTTCCTTGATTTCAATCTTAGATAATCCTGGCAGAGAAGTAATCAGTTTTCTCCAGATCCATTTGCAGAGATTTTCGCTCGATGGATTTTCCAGCCCATCAATGTCATTTAAATAAGCATGATCAATCTGTTTCCTTATAGGATCAAATACAATATCCATATCACCAAAATCCATGACAAAGCCGGTATGCCTGTTAACAGTTCCGCTTACTGTAAGAGTGATTTTGAAAGAATGACCATGAATATTCCTGCAGGGATGGTCTTCAGGAAGATGGGGCAATGATCTTGCAGACTCTATTGAAAATGTTTTACTTACATCCATAATAGAATTTAAGGAATACCTAAAATTTTATGGGTTTGAATACTCAGTTTCCACCGCGGGTGTAAAGCTATGAATTCTTTCGCTTTCTGTGTATTGCTTTTAAGGTCTGGGCCATCCATAGGCTGAAGGAAAAAATGATCAAAATCATGTCCTTCATGTTCTTTTGGTTTTATCCCATCCTGGGGAAAAACGATCTTTAACTCATCTCCTTTGATCAGTAACAAATCTGTATTGGCTTTGGGGCTTACGCAGATCCAGTCAATATCTGCAGGAGGCAGTATTGTCCCGTTGGTTTCTATCCCGATTTCAAACCCTGTTTCATGGACCATTCGGATGAATTTATCATCCATTTGAAGAAGTGGTTCACCACCAGTACATACCACATAAGGATTCTCTGCTAAATCTTCGGGCCAGAGGGTTTTAATGATTTTTTTTACTTCTTCCGCAGAATATTTTCCGCCGTTTAGTCCATCGGTACCTATGAAATTTGTATCGCACCAGTAGCAAATGGCATCTTCACGGTCCTTTTCCAGGCCGGTCCAAAGATTGCAGCCGGTAAAGCGGATGAAGATGGCCGGACGGCCTGTATAAAACCCTTCACCCTGAATTGTATAATAAATTTCCTTGATGAAGTACATAATTTAATCTGGGTATTCTAGGGGATCGAGAACACCTGCTTTTATGAATCCTGTTCGTCGTAAAATACAGGCATCACAATGTCCGCAAGGATCACCATTTTTTTGAGGATCATAGCAACTGCATGTAAGGCTGTAGTCCACATTTAACGCAGTGCCTTTCTGGATAATTTCAGCTTTGGTGAGATCAATAAGAGGAGTATGTATTTTGAATTTTCCAGCATTTTCCACACCTGATTTTGTCGCCAGATTTGCGGTTTGTTCGAATGACTCAATATATTCTGGACGGCAGTCGGGATAGCCACTGTAATCAAGGGCGTTTACTCCAATATAAATGTCGAAAGAGTTCAGGGTTTCTGCTAGGGCCAGAGCCAAAGAAAGCAGGACCGTATTTCGTGCCGGAACGTAAGTCACAGGAATTTGGTTCATTTCCGAATCAACCCGGTCCTTAGGAACTTCAATATCATCCGTTAAAGCAGAACCGCCGAATTGACCCAGATCCACATTTAAGATGGAATGTTTTTCTACATCATAAGACAGAGCTATATTTTTTGCTGATTGTAATTCAAATAGGTGACGCTGACCGTAATTTACTGTCAGGGAAAATAAATCAAATCCTTGGTTCTTAGCGATTGCCAGACAGGTGGTTGAATCCAGCCCGCCGGATAGAAGGATAACTGCTCTTTTCATCCTTACCCTTCTCGTACTTTAAAAGACCAGGTAAACTCAAATTCAGCTACAGTATCCCCAACTTCATTTTTCCCAACAGATTTTACAGTCGTCACCGTTGCTTCGCCTGTTTCCCGTGCCTGGATAACCGCTTGTCTTAATTTTTTACTATCCCGACAAGTGAACGTGGTGGTTCCGGATGCTTTTTTGAGGAACTTGGCGTTTAATCCAGTAATAATGAGGGCAACACTGGGATGGACTCCAGTGGTAAATAGCAAAGCATAAAGACCGGTGCTGAGCTCAGCAGCCATACTCAAGACAGCAAAATACGTGGAACGAAAGGGATTTTTGGTCAGGAAAGTAAGCCGGGTGCTTACTTTGCTTAGTTCTTCATCAATATGTACAATTTTCAGCCCGGCTAAAAATGCCATTGGCAATTTAAATATGGAAATAGTTTTAACTAATAGGCGGTTGTTATAACGTTTTAATAATTTTTTTTGTTCGATATTCATTCTAAGACCAAGTAGATCAGAAAGCTGAATGATACAATTTAAGTCTCTGGAATTTAGGTGTGCTTTTTTATTTATTCATAGCCATGTGAACTTCTTTGGCAATGGCCAAAGCATGAGGTGTATCACTATGGATACAGATGGTTTGGGCTTTAATATCCAATTCACTTCCATCTAGTGCAATAATTTTCCCTTTCGAAATTAACTTCGCCTGTATTGCCGCCTTTTTGGGATCCGTAATCAAAGCGTTACGTAATGTTCTACTGCTCAAGCAACCATTCATATCATAAGTGCGATCCGCAAATGCTTCCTCTATTACGTTCAGTCCCATATTAATAAATACATCCACCATAATAGATCCAGCTAAACCGATTACTGTTAAGCGAGGATTCACTTTCAGTACCGATTCCCCAATAATCTGGGCGATTATCTTATCACGGGTGGCACGATTATAGAGTGCTCCATGAACTTTTACATGTGAAAGTGTTATACCTTGATCTTCAGCAATATTTCTAAGCATCTGGATTTGGTTAGTAATCGTTATCAAAAGGTGATCAGGTTCTATTTTCATATCAATTCGACCAAAATTTTCGCGGTCGGGATAACCAGGGTGAGCACCTATATTCACTTTTTTTGTTCTAGCAATTTTGACGATTCTTTCCATTAGATATTTATTACCAGCATGGCCACCACAGGCCACGTTAATGGTGGTTACATAATCCATCAGGTTTTCATATAAGCCATTTTTCAGAAATTCGGGGTATTCTCCCATATCAGTATTAATGTCCATTTTCTTCATTTTTTAACCAATTCATTTAAAAATTTCTCCTGATCAAGTCGAAGGAATTCAGCTTCCTTCATCGTAACCAATTGAAACTGAAATTCATCTCCTGATCTTAACTGTCCTACTTTACAGAGATCTGCAGTTATAACGTTGGCAATTTTTGGATAACCGCCGGTGGTTTGATGATCAACAAAGGAAATAATGGGCCTACCGTTACCTGGTATTTGGACTGCCCCAAGGGGTATTCCTTCGGTAATCACATGTTTGGCAGTAATCGGGTAGATTCCTATGCCTGATGTACGCAGTCCCATACGATCAAAGTTAGAAGAAATTGTATATGGTCTCTCCTGTAATGTTTTCCAGGCAGCAGAGTCAAACCAGTCGTGCTGCAATCCTCTGGTGATACGCAGGATCGATCTGTCTAAATGAATCGCCTGATCCAATTTTATACCTGCTTTGTTTTGGTCTGGATCACCAATATTTATTTCTTGTCCTTTCCGCAATACCCCACCATCGAGTCCCCCAATTTTGGTCATAATATGAGTGGAACAGCTGCCCAATCGTAATGGTAACTGAAAACCGCCGCGTATTGCCAAATAACAACGTGCCCCATCCTGAGTAGGGCCCAAAGTAATCTTTGAACCTTTTATTATTTGAAATGGCCGGTAATAAGGAAGTTTTTCGCCATTCATCAATGCAGGGAAAACACTTCCCGTCAGAGCGATACAGGCATCCTTTTTAAAAAGAAATTCACCACCAGTTAGAGTCATCTCTAGCGCGGAATCATTTTCAAGATTGCCTACAAGCAGGTTGGCCAGTCGTAGGGAAATTGAGTCCGCTGCGCCGGCACCGGAGATTCCTAGATGTGAATACCCTCGACGGCCAAGATCTTGCACGGTAGTATGCAGACCGGGGTTTATTACTTTTATACTCATAATTGATTTGACCTTAGGTATTCATATTTATCCTGGTTAATAGCAATAAATTGAATACGGTCCCCCATGCGTACAATGCTGGTTCCCGGATTATCTTTATCAAATAGTTTTAAGGGTGTTCTTCCAATGATGTTCCACCCTCCTGGAGTAGACAGGGGATAGATACCAGTCTGATTTCCGGCGATACCAACAGATCCTGTGGGGACATTCGTACGAGGGGTGTCTAGACGTGGTGTGGCGAGGGTCTCATCCATGCCTCCGATGTATGGGAACCCGGCGGAAAAACCGATAAAATAGGCTAGATAAGTTCTGGAAGTATGGGATTTTATTATCTTATTTCTGCTGTAGGTTGTATGTCGCATCACACGTTCCAAGTCCAGACCCATTTCTGAATCATAGCATACCGGGATTTGAATTTCTCGTTTTTTAATTCTTTGTCTAATATGGATCGATTTACCGATCGTTTTAAGCATATCAATACTTTCATTAAGGCGCATACTGTTATCCAACCTTACCAATATGGAGTTGTAACCAGGGGAAATACCGATGATCTGAGTTATTGGATTTTTCAGTAAATATTGTGTATAAGAAAAAACCTTAAGATGTAAATTTTCTGATATCTTATCTCCAAATTTTATCAGGATAGAATTATCAGAAGCAGGAATAAAATCGGGGTTGATTATAAACATTTTTTAATTGAAATAATTACATCTACAGATAGTGTTAAAGGAAAAACTTCATTTAATAGCGTTAAATTAGTTTTGCTAGTTTATCCTGAGAAATAAAAGAATGATCTCATTTTAATGAAAAATTAATTTCAAACATGAAACTCTATTTACTATTTATATGTTCTATAGCTGTAGCCCAGGATTATTACCAGGGAGAGATCACTTTTGACTACAACGGCACAATCAATGGATCATTTTTGCCTTCTGTCCAGGATTCCATCACTGCCGGTTTTGCTTTCAACCAGGAGGGTGCAGACACATCTTACTTTATAATGGGGGCAATTATGGAACAGGATACTGCTGGATTTGATCTGTTTATTACCATTCTTCAAGACACAACATTTCCTGTCCAACCACGGACTTGGGATATTCCTGGTCAGGGAGATCTGGAAAACCCTCTAAGCTTGGAAACCATTGTTGTTTTGATGCCGGGCTTGGATTCAGCTTTTGTGACAGAATTGTTTGCTGTATTTACAGATACATCTGGTGGAGATTCTCCGAATTTGGATTCATTATTAACAGGATTATTTCTTGGATTGTCTAGCAATTTATACCTGGGTCTTGCCGGTCAAATGGAAATATCTGATGTAACTGATTCAGCACTTGTTGGCGGATTTTATGCAACACTGATTAAACCTGTGGTAACCTGGCCTCTGCAATCCATTGATATTGATAGTGGCTTATTTGTTTTCAATAAAATTTCTTTACCAGTACTTGCCGTAAAATCTAAACCAAAGGTACCAGAAAAACTGATACTGTTCCCAGCCTATCCTAATCCTTTTAATCCAATCACGACAATTCGATTCTCAATCGATGCATATAACAATGGGTCTCTGAGTATTTTTGATATAACTGGCAGAATGGTAAAATCCCTTATTAATAAACCATTTTCTCCGGGAGAATATGAGGTAAAATGGTATGCCGGAGAACAACCTAGCGGTGTTTATTTTGCATTACTTCAAACCGGTAATTTTGTGAAAACAACAAAACTGGTTCTTATAAAATAATGGCTAAAGTAGAATTAATCCATCATGAACTAGTCAATGACCTGCTTTTGCTGCAATGGAGTGATGGGTCAGAACATGCGCTGCCTTTAGCATCCCTAAGAGATAATTGTCCCTGCGCAGCCTGTGCCGGAGAAAAAGATGTTTTTGGAAATGTTTATAAAGGGCCAGCTCAGGTGTTAAATGAGATCAGTTATGAAATTACGGGTCTCCAGCCAGTAGGATATTATGCCCTAAGGCCTTTCTGGAAAGATGGACACAATACAGGGATTTTTTCTTATGATTTATTGTTTTCTCTGGCCAACCAAAAGAGTTCTTAATCGATTTCTTTAAATAATAATTGAATTATATTTCGAGCCGAATTAAATGAAAATAATAAAAATTATTCTCTTTCTATCTCTTGGATATTGTAGGGAAGTTGAATTTAAGGAAATCCAGCTAACAGGTCTAATCACAGATAAAGGGCAGGAAATATCAGGTCTGGAATGGTATCAAGACAATTTGGTACTGTTACCGGAGAATCTGGGCGGATTTGTATATATGATCCCAAAGGAGAGAATTAAAAAACAACTTAGAACTTCCAAACCTGAATCCATAGAACCCAGGCAGGTGTCATTTAAAACAGCTGATTATTCAAAAATAATCCCAGGTTTTCAAGGATTTGAAGCAATTGCATTCAAGAATGAATTTGTAGCAATTACCCTGGAAGCAAAATCTGATAAAAAGATGCATGGCTACTATGCATGGGGTACCATCGATCCAGAATCGTTTGAAATTAAGATACCAGAAAAAAATTTATTCGAACTACCTGTGCCGGTACAGGTGAAAAATTTCACATTTGAGTCACTGCTAATCCATGAAGATAAAGCCATAGTTTATTTTGAAGCCAACGGTAGAAATCTTAGGGAAAATGCGTGGCAGTATACCGTATCACTGGCCGATCAAAAAGTTGATAAAATTAAGCATCCTTTTATTGAATACCGTATTAATGATGTTACCAGATTGGACAGGTTTAAAAAATTCTGGGCCATTAATTATTTGTGGTCGGGCGATCGGAAACTGCTTAAACCATCGAATGACGTAGTCTTTGAGAATCATCGCAAAGGATTTTCACATTCCAAAATTGATGGGGTGGAACGTCTCATTGAGTTCCAGATTAAAAATGGGAGAATTGAAATGACGGACAGACCACCAATCCAGATTGTCCTCAAGAAAAAAGAGTCAAGGAATTGGGAAGGTATTGTTCGGATGGATAAAAGAGGTTTTCTCATTGCTACGGATAAATATCCCCGGATGATATTGGCATTTGTACCTTTGAATTAAATGAAAAAATATTATCTGTTATTAGTTTTTATATCTTTTTTTTATTTTTCATGCGCACAGGTTCATAAGGATTCCTATGTCTTGCTCATTTCTTTTGATGGTTTCCGAGCGGATTACCTAGATAGGTACAACACGCCGAATTTTGATATTTTCATAAAAAACGGCGTAGGTTCAATAGGAATGAAGCCTTCCTTTGTTACGAAAACATTCCCGAACCACTATAGCATTGCCACAGGCATGTATGTTGAAAATCATGGATTGGTGGGGAATCATTTTTATGATCCTGTACTGAATGAAAATTATACCATGAGTGATCGGTCTAAGGTGGAGGATCCAGATTATTATGGTGGGGAACCTATCTGGGTCACAGCGGAAAAACAGGGCGTCAAAACAGCTTCTTATTTTTGGGTGGGATCAGAAGCACCTATTAAGGGGGTCTATCCCAGCAGGTGGAAACGATATGATCATGATTTTCCATTCGAGTCTAGGATTGATTCTGTGGTAGGCTGGTTTTCTCTGCCAGTAAGTGAAAGACCCAAACTTTGTCTGCTCTACTTTCATGAACCGGATGGTACAGGTCATGATTTTGGTCCTGAAAGTCCTGAAACAGGACAAATGGTAACTCAAATGGATTCTGTCTTTGGAATTATTGTTGAAAAAATGAGCAAGCTGGATATCTATCATCAGCTAAATATTATTGTAGTTTCTGATCACGGTATGGCGGAGATCAGTTCCGATCGAACCGTGAACCTATCAGATTATGCTAATATGGGAGCGGTCATCCAAGAGGGTTCTGGTCCCTATGCTATGCTTTATAGTGAAGCAAAAGGGGAAATTGAAAAAGCAGTGACAGCATTAAAAAATGCGCAACACATTTCTGTATTCCTTAAAAATGAAATCCCTGACAGGTTCCATTTTAAAAATCATTATCGTATCAAGGATGCTCTGGTACTAGCTGATGAGGGCTGGTATATCAGTAACCAGGCTATCAGCAGTTCTGATACAGTTGGCGCTTATGTACCAGCGGGAGGCACCCATGGTTATGATAATAATTTAATGAGTATGCATACTCTTTTTGCTGCAGCAGGGCCAAATTTTCAAAAAGGAATAATTATCGAGCCATTTGAAAATATTCATATATATCCGATGATCGCTCATATATTGAATATTGAGCCTAATCCTGAAATTGACGGGAAAATAGATAATATCAGAACCTTGCTTAAATGATGAAAATTAAATATCTGATTTTGATCTTTATTTTGTTATCCCAATTTCTACTGGCATGGGGCAATACCGGTCATCGGATTGTGGGTAAAATAGCTGAAACCTATCTTACCAAGAATGCTAAGATGCAGATAAAAAGATTAATTGGTCACCATGATCTTTCCAGAATTAGCAATTGGGCAGATGAAATTAAAGCAGATCCTGAATGGGATCATGCCTGGGACTGGCATTATTGCACAATCCCCGATGGAGAGGAATATGAGCTAGGAAAGCATAAGGGTCAGGCCATAGAGAAAATAAATGAATTTATTGAAACCCTAAAAAGCGCAGAATCAACTAAAGGAGAAAAGCAAATTGCTTTGAAATTCTTGGTGCATTTAATCCAAGATCTCCATCAACCTCTCCATGTTGGAAATGGAAAAGATAAAGGTGGAAATTCCATAAAAGTGCAATGGTTTGGCGAATTAACAAACCTCCATAGTATTTGGGATACAAAATTAATAAAGCATCAAAATTTGAGTTATACAGAATATGCGAATTATTTGTTACTAGATGTCGATTATAGCGAGATTCGTAAATGGCAGGGAGATACTGTCATGGACTACATTAATGAGTCAAAATATTTTCGAAACCAATGTTATGAATATTCTGGAGATAATTTGAAGTGGGAGTATATATATAAAAACAAGGAATTAGTTGAACTGCGCCTGCTCCAGAGCGGAGCTCGATTATCCGGTGAATTAAACCGAATATTTAAATAATTTATTTAGCCTTACCTTGATCTGCCACCGCATTCATGGCTGCTTGGACCGCTTTTTGGTCACCTAGATAATAATGTTTGATAGGTTGCAGTTTATCATCCAATTCGTACACAAGGGGTACACCAGTTGGAATATTCAACCCTACAATCTCTTCATCAGATGTATTATCTAAATATTTTACCAGCGCTCGCAGTGAATTTCCGTGTGCAACGATTAAAACATGTTTTTCTGATAAAGTATGAGTTTTAATGGCTTCATGCCAATAAGGTAAAAACCGCTCAACCGTATCCTTTAGACATTCCGCAGCAGGTAGTTCTTCGGGGTTAAGATCAAGGTATTTCTCATCGAATCGCGGATGCCTTTTATCATCTAATTCTAGCCTAGGCGGCGGTATGTTGTAGCTTCTGCGCCAGATTAAGACCTGTTCATCACCGTATTTTGCAGCAGTCTCTGCCTTGTTTAGGCCCTGCAGGGCTCCATAGTGACGTTCGTTTAGCCGCCAGTTATAATGGATTGGTATGTCTGATACACCCATTTCATTCAGGCAGATTTCCATAGTATGGATGGCTCGCATCAGAACAGATGTGTGGACCACATCAAATTCATAGCCACCATCTTTAAGAAGTTGTCCGGACAGCTGAGCTTCCATTTCACCTTTTTTGGTTAAGTCAACGTCCGTCCATCCAGTGAATCGATTTTCCAGGTTCCATTCACTTTCACCATGGCGTAATAAAACCAGTTTATACATTTTGTGTTTTTTCTCGGTTATTTACGGCGTTGAACTTCTCAATCTCAATTTTTTGACAAAAGGTTTTTTTCTGTAGATTTCCATTATGTGCGGACGAAAGACATTGACCCGTGATATGCAGTCTGTCATTGAGGAATTGGCCATTGGAGAATGGGAAGACCCTGATAACTATACCCCCAGCTATAATATTGCTCCAGCACAATTTTCACCCATATTGATCCAGGAAAATGAATCCCGTATTGTCAGACCTATGAAATGGGGACTTATTCCCAGCTGGTCCAAAGATGAAGCTATGGGTACAAAATTGATCAATGCCCGCTCGGAAACGTTACTGGAAAAGCCTTCCTTCCAGAACCTGGTGCCCCGCAACAGGTGTATCGTTATTTCCGATGGTTATTATGAATGGCAGCGCAAGGACAGCGCCACGAAGCAACCTGTGTATATTCATCACCCCCGAGGCAGACTTTTGCCGATGGCCGGTCTATGGTCTGCCTGGACATCCTCCGCCGGAGATGAATTGTTGACCTACACCGTGATCACCACTGCGCCAAAGAAGAGCATTGCCCATATCCACACCCGCATGCCTGTGATCCTGCACCCCGGGGACCTTGATACCTGGCTGGACAGCGACCAAAACCCGGTTCATGTAGCTAGTAACCTGCTGGTCCCGTACAGGGGTGATCTGGGTTTTCACCCTGTTTCGACTACGGTGAATTCGCCGCGTAATAATTCCCCGGACAACATATGTCCTATTACTGACAGTTTGACTTTGGGCATGTTCTGAGTTATTATTAGGGAACTACATCCCCGCAAATAAAAAACCAACAAATATTCTTTTGTACCTACAGGACATTATCTAGAAATTCCAG
>CAJWLO010000030.1 GCA_913043235.1 uncultured Fidelibacterota bacterium | reverse complement strand
TTGGCAAGTCTCATAATAATTCTCCAAATTTGAGTGCGGAAGTCCTATACATTTGACAACAATTTGAAGGTAAATCTGAGACATATAGCCCGTAGATGGCATATGGGCACTCTACATACTTCTTTAGCCGTTTTCTTGATGGCAACGGTGGCGTGCGACTTTGATCTCCCGGATAAATTTGAAATGCCTGTATGGTACCTTGATCTAAAGATACCTTTAGTCAATACTAAATATGAGATGACGGACATTTCTAACCCAGATGTTGGAATTTTTCCTACACCTGACTCCATGGGTTTTCAAATTGTTCAAGGTGGAGAAATGGAACCCCAAGTTTTGCCTAATCTACCAACATTACCTATGAATCTTGATGCTGTTATTTCAACTGGAGAGTTACCTGGAATACCTCCTGCTGACATCATTATTCCGTTTCCTGAAATAGGTCAGAGAATTCCTCTTACGGACCCTAGTATCTCTTATCCAGATACAGCAACATTTTCAACCATTCCACCAGTATTTTTCACATTCCCTACTACTGATACAGTCATAATGAATGCAAGTGATTATGAGGAATTAATTATTGCACCATTTAATAATGTGATGCAGACACTTTTAAATGTGCTTAACCTACAAATTCCTGTACCTTTCAATGCTATCGACCTTTCTCTAACGCCAATGATTTCCAGTATTGATACTTTGATTATGGGTGAAGGAAGTAAATACATATCTTATTTTGAAAATAATAGTGCAACGGAACTGATACAGGTCTACTCCAATATTGTCACTGGAACCACAGATATTACTGACACTCTAGCGAATCATAATGAACAATCTATTTTATCATTTGGCCAATCTTATGCAGATACTACTGATTTATCTTATAAGGGCCTCTGTCCAGTTATGAATGTGGCTACGAGTTTACAATTGGCTTCCCCAAATTCAGAATTTGTTGTTATTCCCCCGTCACAATCATTATATGTTGATTTTGCTGTCCAATTGGTGATTGCCGGGTTTGATAGTATTGATATCACTACGAGTAATTATTCTCTATCGGATATATTAACACTTCCAAGTCTTGCATTCCCAGAAATGGATATGTCTGAATCTGGCATTAGTAAGATGGAGATATTTAGATGTGAGTTAAGGGAAATTGGAGCATTATATAATGAAAACAGAACACATATCACTGGATTAGAGAGTACATTGCCTTTCGATTTGAAATTTTTAATGGATTTTAAAAATTTTGCACCTAAAGAAGGTATGGACTCAGTTAAGATTGATACAATTCTGAGAAGGGGTGACCCTGTAGATAAAACATTTGACATGAGAGGCTATTCTATTGCGGCTCCAGGCTATCCTAACACAAATACCCCCCTTAACAGCTTTGATTTGGACTTTGATGTAGGTTTTGTTGAACAAAAAACAAGCATTCCTCTTGATGGATCATCATTTGGTGGGTTTAATATGAGAATGCAGATGGAACTTCTTTCATTTTCTCTTTTGGAAGCAGATTTGTTTATGTTATTACCTACTGATTCTACAGTGCAGGAGTTCCCTCCCGGGTTTACAGGAGCAATTCCTACGGAAGCACTTTTTGAAATAACCATGAAGAGTCAAATACCTTTACCTATTCGCATGAAATTGGATTTTACAGGATATAATTCACTTGGCGAACCAACCTATCTATCAATAAATGTTGATACTCTAGCGCGCATACCTGATGATGCTATGCCCTGGGATACAGCACTAACAATAATTGGTTTGGATAAACATGGTACCCGGATAACAATTTATGATAGTGTGGATGATACTTTGCCATCATATGACGTATTAACTCCACCATGTGATACCTGTGTATCTATCATAGGGTTGTTGGGATCAAACCCGGTACAAATGATAATTGATCCAGAAGTAAAGGTTGAAGGGCGAGGGGCATTAGTGGAAGGAAAGGCTATACAAGGAGGCTTTGTAGTCACTATTCCTTTTGCATTGCAACTTGAACCTATGACTTTTATGGGAGGAACTGGCTCAGAGATCGATTTTGGAGAATATGATACTCGATATAAAATTCGTAATTCTCTAATACATTCTGATATGGTAACCTCAATTACTAATTCATTTCCTTTTGGCGCAGAACTATCTGTGCTGATGAGCAATCTGGAAACTTTTCCTGTGGGTAGAACTCCCGAACTTTTACAAAATTATGTTGATACCTTATCTACTCTTGGTTTAGCTGATTCAACAATTGATAGCGCATATATTGTTTACCGGTGCTCAGATTTAACTCCTGACAGTAGCGGAATATATATATACAATGTAATGTCTGATCATTCAGAATGTATTGATCGTCTTCCTTATATTGTAAAAACAAATGGTTCTGGAACGGATACTGTGATTGCCTATGTTGATACATTATTTCAATTTCTTCTTCCATCCCCAGAGGAACTTTATGGAGCTAATGATACCCTGGGATACCCAGAAGGTATGGTTGCGGTACCTGGGAGTGGTACATACTTCAGCACCATTGATACGAATAAGATATTTTTGATGACAAAATATGGAAGCATTCCTTATGTGATGCCCCGTTTTCATATTCCCGGTACTGGAGGTACTGGTGTATTTTTGTCTAATCAAGATTACCTAGAGATTAGTTCATACATTACTTTTCGTTTAGGAAGCGGCGGTATTTCTGGTTCAGCAGGAGATGAATTGATTATAACCTATCCAAATGGAGGGCAAACATTATACATAGGTCAACCTGCCAGTATTAAATGGCAATCCTTTGGTAAAGGTGTCGCAAAAGTGGATCTCCACTATGCTAATGAAGAATCCGATCCGGATAGTGTAGATATAAATGATGAAAGTGACTGGACATCGATTGTTTCTGGTATAAATAATATCGATGGAGAAAATGTTTATTCTTGGACACCTAGTGGATTGGCGGTAACCGATTCATTACGTTTTCGTATTATTTCTTCCGATGGGAAGGCAAGGGATATAAACGGTTGGTATATTAAAATTCGCAACCCAGCTGGAACTGCAGCTCCAAGATTTAAACCAGTTAGACCAAGGCTGGTTAAGAAATGAAAAATCTTCTTTTAGTTTCTTTATTGTTATGTGCGTTGTTTTCCCAGACCAAACGGGACCCGCGGGTTGTAGGGCTTGCTGGAGCCTATACTACTATAGCAGATGGTATTTTTTCTATCGGGTATAACCCGGGACTGATTGGACTTCAGCAAGATCGGCCTTTTATGTTACAGATCGGGCAAATAGATTACGGTGTACTGGGTAATTTCTTTTCCATTCAAAATATAGCTCAGTACAGTGGTGATACATTGGATACCAAAGAAAAAGATGCAATATTTAGGCAATTGCAAGACGCCGATGGAATGGCATTTTTTACAGACTTGCATTTTCCAACTCCAATACTGAATATTTCCAAGGGTAATCTGGCTTTTACAACCAATAACATTTTTTTATCTAACACACGCTTACCCATCGGTCTTTTAGAGTTTCTTTTTTATGGAAATGCTGGAAAGACAGATCTGGATATGGAACTGAATCGTGAGACACTTGGTTTGACCGAAATTGGTGTCACATTTGGTATGCCTTTTCAAGCTTTTTCCCTAGGATTCACGTTTAAATATCTACAAGGCCTATTTTATCTGGGCATAGATGAAAAAGCAAGCGAAGCCAATCTGGAAACAACGGATATAGGTATTATTGGGACTGGGTCCTATATCATTCGACAGGGACTCGGAGGTAGAGGTTTTGCCATGGATTTAGGTATTGTATCCAGGGAAAAAAATGGATGGTCTGTGGGTTCATCATTAATTAATGCATTTGGCAGTATTGCTTGGAATAAAAGTATGAGTGATCCAGGGAGCGGATTTGGGTTTTATCCATTTCAATGGGGTGATGAACAATTAGATCCTGGTGAATCAATTTTAGTTACATACAGTATTGATACATTGAGAATGGATAGATTAAGTCAGGATTCTCTTTTTAAGAATGATACCCAGTTTTTTCCAGACACATCAGAGTTTACTACACCTTATCCTGCTTTGTTCCGGTTTGGGATTTCAAAAAAACTTGAAACAATCCTTTTTGCTTCTGATTTGGTAGCGGGGTTCCAGAATGCATATTATGCCCGCGCTAAGTGGAAATGGTCTATTGGTTTAGAATGGTCGAAAATATCCAATCTACCCATGAGAATTGGATATGCCTGGGCAGGCGGGGACCTGAGTGAGCTGGGTTTGGGTTTTGGCTACCACAAAGGACCAATAATTTTTGATCTTGGTTTTGCTTTCCGTAATGGTTTGTGGTTACATACCATGAAAGGGTTCAATTTTTCCGCTGGGCTTACCATTACAAGCACCAAAAGTCGTAAAGCTGTACCATCCAATACTAGTGGAGTAGAAGAAAAAGATAAAGGCTTCCTTGAAAAATTATTTGAAAAATTTAATTTTACTAAATAACAATATACTTATGGAAAAGTCTAGATCAAGTCCGGGCTCTCCACAGCAAAACGATGCCACCGATAGAAAAAACAATGTTTCCCAACCATGCAGATAGAATAGGTTCTAAAATTCCTTTGAAACCCATTGATTGACCAAACTTGATAAACACATAATAACCGAAAATCACAAATACACTTAGGCCTGCGCCGAATGAAAGGCTATTCTTTTCTTTTAAAACCACCAAAGGGATACCGCAAAGCACTACAATTAAGTTTGTAAAAATAAAAGAAATTTTCAAGTAACGAGTGACTTCCCAGCGCACGGTATCTACTCCATTATCCTTAAGTTGTTTTATACGGGCAGTCAGTTTGAAATAATCCAGTTCATCTGGTTTTCTGGCCTGTCTCTGAATTTCTGTAGGCGTAAACCCAAGATTAACCATAGTATCTTTTTCAGATAGAGAAACGGATCCTTCAACCCCAAAATCATTGAAATCTCTTATGGAATAATTGGTTAATATCCATTTCAACGAATCTGTTTGCCAGGAGATTTTTTTTGCATCAATTCTTTTCTGGAGCTTAGTTGTACCCAGATCTACCCAAGTTAAGTCGTATCCCTTTTTGTTTTTGATGGAATATTTATTTAGAGAAACATGGATGCTTGTATTTTTTTGGAGAAATACATTCTTCAATGTATTTTTAAGTTTATGCCTAGATTTTCTTTTTACATAATCGCGATCAATTTCAAAACGTTTTTCATTTCCAAAGGCGACAAGTTTATTATCTAATATAAATGAGCCTAGGCTCATAAACATTCCAATTGTAAGCAGAGGCCAGGCTGTACGGTAAATACTAATGCCTGAAGCTTTTAATGCTGTCCACTCATTGCGTTTGACCATATTACCTAGGCTTATTACAGTGGAAATGAGCATAGACATCGGTAAGCCAATGCTGACAAACCATGGTAGGGTATATAAATAATAACTCACCACAACGTGGGGAGGAACATTGTTATCAATAAACCGATCTAGATTCTCTATTAGATCCACGATAACAAATATGGAAACGAAACCTAAAATCGAAAAGCCCAGAATAATTAGGAACTGGCGGGCAAGGTATTGATCCAATTTGTGCATACTCTAAGTAGAAAATTTCCTTTACTTCTTAATAATATAAAATAAAACTATCAAGTCAAATTCTCCACTCCTTAATCTTGGTTTAATAGTTTGCATTCTTTAGGCAGTGGTTTAAGTTTGGATTAATGAAATTGATTTATTTATACAAAATTCCAATTATGTTATTCTTTCTAATACAGGAACATGTTTTTGCATCTGAATCAGTTAGCAATTCTTTAGATGCAGGTCAATATTCTATTTTATCAATCCTACCACCATTGATTGCAATTATCCTTGCTCTGATTACCCATGAGGCGCACTTAGCCTTATTTCTCGGTATTTGGCTTGGATCAGCAATGGTTGTCCATCACCCTGTCGTTGGTCTTACTCATGCTCTGGATACCTATATCGTCCAGTCTGTTACAGATCATGGACATGCGTCCATTCTGATATTTACCATGGCTTTTGGCGGGTTAATCGGTGTTATTTCTGCCAACGGTGGGATGGCTGGTGCAGTTCACACAGCGGCCAGATACGCGACTTCTAATCGGCGAAGCCAACTTGCGACAACCTTAATGGGTTTTGTAATATTTTTTGATGATTATGCCAATACACTACTTGTGGGGAATATGATGCGTCCCTTTACTGACCGTGTGAAAATTTCCCGGGAAAAACTCTCTTATTTAGTGGACTCCACAGCGTCACCGGTGGCCAGCCTTGCTTTCATCAGTAGCTGGTCCGTCTTCCAAATGAGTCTCTTAGAATCACCATATAAACAGTTTGGAATATCGGTAAACCCGTATCTTACTTTTCTACAAAGCATTCCATTTTCCTTTTATTGTATTCTAACCTTAGTATTTATAATCATTAATGTATTATTAAAGCGGGAATACGGACCTATGCTTGAAGCAGAGAATAGGGTAGTTTTAACCGGAAAAGTACTGGCGGATAATGCCAAACCGTTATCAGATCCCAGTTTAATAAAAGAAAATAATATAATTTCATCTCATTGGAGTAATGCATTTATACCCATTGGTGTTGTAGTGGCTGTTACAATTGGTGGTCTTATGGTAACAGGTCTTAATAATGTTACCATGGAAAATCCTGGTTTGCAGGATATTGTTGGTGCCGCAGATCCTTATGCTAGCTTGATATGGGCTGCCTGTTTTTCTAGTATGATTGCTGTTGGTATATCAGTTTTCAGAGGTTTACTTAGCTTAGAAAAAGCATTAGAAGCTTGGATAAGTGGAGTTAGATCCATGGTTTTGGCCTGTATCATTCTGGTTCTGGCTTGGACTATTGGATCTGTTTGCAAGGATCTTCACACTGCAGAATATCTGGTAAGTATTTCATCCAATGTTTTGACCCCCAATATGTTACCATTTATTACATTTGTAACTGCTGCAGCAATAAGTTTCTCAATAGGGTCAGCTTGGGCAACAATGTCTATCTTGGTACCTGTGGTTGTGCCTATGGCACTTCATTTGATGAATATGGATCCCAACTCAGTAGTTGAATCACCTATTTTTCTTGCCACGTTTTCTTCTGTATTATCAGGGGCAGTTTTTGGTGATCATTGTTCACCAATCTCCGATACCACTATTTTATCATCTACAGCTTCAGCTTCTGATCATATCGATCATGTGAAAACACAAATGCCCTATGCACTCACTGTAGGTCTTTTGGCCATGATCCTAGGATGTCTTGGGGTTGGTTATGGTGTGCCTGTGTCAGTGATATTGATTACGGGAAGTGTTATTTTATTTATAATTATCCGCTACATGGGCCAGCCTGTCTCATAGGACAATTCTAACCAAATAAAAATATGACCCAACTAGATAGCTTGGTATCAGCGTTCGCTAATTTGATGTGGGGACCTTTTCTGTTGTTTCTACTTGTTGGTGGGGGATTGTATTTTACATTTTATTGCAGGTTTACGCCTTTTCGCTATTTTCAACATGGATTGGATATTTTACTAGGTAAATTCGATCGGGAGGATGATCCTGGAGATATCAATCATTTTCAGGCTTTGTCTAGTGCATTGGCAGGAACAGTTGGTATGGGTAATATCAGTGGAGTGGCGGTTGCAATCCATACGGGTGGTCCGGGAGCCTTATTCTGGATGTGGGTTAGTGCCATGGTTGGGATGTCGACCAAATTTTTTACCTGTACATTATCAATCCTTTTTAGAGGAGAGGATGATCAAGGTCAATTACAGGGTGGACCCATGTACGTGATCCAAGAAGGTCTCGGAAAAAAATTCAAACCACTGGCGATACTTTTTAGTTCGGCTGGAATTATTGGATGCCTTCCGATGTTTCAAGCGAATCAGTTGACTCAGTTTGCCCGAGAATCAATATTGATTCCATCAGGCTTATTTCCATCAAATATAAATACAGGGAACTTGGTTATTGGTATCTTGATAGCCATTCTTGTATCCATGGTTATATTAGGAGGTATAAAACGCATTGGGCTCATCGCAGGTAAACTGGTTCCTTTTATGGTTAGTTTATATTTACTGGCTGGTTTGACGATTGTTATAAAAAATATCACTGAATTAACGTCTGTAGTGACATTGATTTTTCATGATGCATTTACGGGACAAGCAGTGATGGGCGGTGTTGTTGGGGAAGTAATCCGTCAAGGTATCAGACGGGCTGTATTTTCAAATGAGGCAGGGCTGGGCACAGAAGCCTTGGCACATGGGGCAGCTAAAACAACGGAACCTATCCGGGAAGGTTTGGTAGCAATGCTGGGACCGTTCATAGACACAATTCTAGTCTGTTCAATCACAGCAATTGTTATAATTGTTTCTGGTGCCTGGACTACAGATCTCAATGGTGTATCCATGACCGCTCAGGCTTTTTCTACAGAATTGGGGGTGGTAGGTACAATTGTATTATCTATTTGTGTTATCACATTTAGTATAACCACCATGTTTGGTCAATCCTATTATGGTGCAAAATGTACAGGCTTTCTGTTTGGCGCTAAGAGTAAAATGTATTATAATTATTTTTATATATCATCTACTATTATTGGAGCAACTGTATCCATATCTTTTGTAATTAATCTAATTGATGGAATGTATGCGGTTATGGCCATACCGACCATGACGTCTGCAATAATGTTATCACCAAAAGTGATGACTGAAGCTAGACGTTATTTTTCAGATCTAAATCCTTCCGCTGAGAAGTAACCAACCATCTTGTTTTTCTATCTGATCAAATGTAACCCAATCTACAAAAGCTTCATGAACCCGTATGACTTGGTCTGGCAATATACCTGACAGTACCAGACGCCGGGCTGTTGCCTTGCGCAAAATAGGCTCAATGTTCACGAGTACATTGGCGAGGATATTTGCTATCACAATATCATAACGGCGTTCCACATGGAAATTTTCCGATTTGAATAGTTCAATATTTGACCTGTTCAACTCTATATTATGTCGGGCATTGTTCAGCGCCTGGTCATCCACGTCAATGCCAGTTATTTTTTTAGCACCAAAAAATTCCCCTGCAATGGCCAAAATACCTGAACCGCAGCCATAATCGAGCATTGAGCTACCGATTCTTAGATTCCTTTCCAACCAGCGTAGACAAAGCTGAGTGGTGGGATGAGTTCCGGTACCAAATCCAGCTCCTGGATCAATGATGATGGTAGTTCCTTCAAATTTTCTTTGGGCATCCCATGGAGGTGTTATACGAAGATTATTAGAGATTATTGTTTCTTTGAATTTTGACCGGGTGTAAGTGACCCAATCTCGGTCTTCAAAGATATCTTCTGAATATTGGGGTGTTTTTTCCAATTTTAGTATGAATTTTATTTCAGACAATAGGTCTTCCGTATCTACACTCATGTCTGCCAGAAGAATCAAGCTATGGCTGGAACTATGGATAGGTGTGGTCTTTTGATTCTCTTCATACCACTGGGAATATTCTTGAGGAAGTTTATCTATAATAGTAATCGACAGAACATTCAGATTGTTAAGTCGTTCCGCTGCATTTTTCAAATCCCAGTCATGAAGATGAACTGTAATGTTTTTCCAGGTTTGCATGTATTGGTAATTTACGGGCTATGAAATCCCGCGGCGACCTGAATACAGAACAGCAGAATGCTCAATCTTTAAATATTGACTCGATATCTGTTGGGAAAGTTTTACAGATCATCAATCAAGCAGATCAAACTGTGGCACAGGCTGTAAAAAGAGCTATCCCGGAGATCGAAAATGTTGTTCATTTAACCACAGATAGTATGAGAAAGGGCGGCCGGGTATTTTATATAGGTGCAGGGACCAGCGGCAGGCTAGGTGTACTGGATGCATCAGAAATCCCGCCTACGTATTCCGCGCCTGATAACTGGTTTATTGGAATCATTGCTGGGGGAGATAAAGCATTGCGCAATTCCATTGAAGGTGCGGAAGACAAAGCAGAAAATGCAGTCAAAGACCTATCCCCTTATAGAATCAATGATAAAGATGTGGTGATTGGAATATCCTGCAGCGGTGCTGCCATCTATGTTATGTCTGCTCTGGATTATGCCCGCGAAATGGGAGCAAAAACAGTATACCTGGTTACCAATCCGAAACCTTATATAATGACAGAAGTGGATCTGATTATAGTAGTGGATACAGGTCCCGAAATTGTGACTGGTTCCACACGTATGAAAGCTGGAACAGCAACAAAAATGGTTCTCAATATGATTTCTACTGTAACCATGATTCAGTTGGGAAAAGTCTATGGTAATCTTATGGTGGATCTTATGGCAATAAATGAGAAACTGATAGATCGTGGAACACGGATTATTATGCAATTGACAGGATTAGATAGAAAAGATGCCTTCTCTAGGTTAAAAGCAGGAAAAATGTCTGTCAAAAAAGCGGTAGTTATGCAGGAAAAAGGTATCCCACTGTCGGACGCGGAAAAGTTACTGGAAAAATTTGAGGGTTCATTAAGAATGGCCCTGGAGTAAATTGGGCATTCCTTTAGTATGAAAAAGACTATCCATTTTCTTTTAGCCTTGTTTTCTTGTCAAGCTATAATTCTGGCGAAAGATTTAACGGTCACAGATGGAAACTTTACTGCAACTATTAAACGAGATAATTGGGGTGTCCCACATATTTATGGTGTACGGGATGCTGATGTATCCTTTGGTCTAGCTTATGCCCATGCACAAGATGATTTTAAAACAATCCAGGATGTGCATATAGCAACTCGGGGAAACCTCAGTGAGATTTATGGAATCAAATTGTGGTCAATCCATACTCTAAAAAATCTATTTCGCCGAAGATATAATAAAATCAATGGCATTTTCCGAGTTGTTAATGATTATTATGTACATCTCATGAATTTTTGGGAAGATGTTGAAGCTAAGTATGAAACTGAAATACCAGATGATGTAAAAAAGATATGCAGAGGATATGCTGCGGGGTTGAATCTATATGTAAAAAATTTTCCAGAACAAGCCAATAAGAAGTTATTGCCTTTCAACGAAAAAGAAATTATTGTTGGATTTTCCCATCGCATACCCCTTTTTATAGGTCTAGATGGTGTCATTAGGAAATTAGGTAAGGAAAAGCGTCCAGAGATTATTGGTGGATATTTTTCTCCTTCTGCAATAACACCGTGGCCTATGGATATGGTAGCCAGTAATGTGTTTGCTATATCGCCTTCTAGGTCGGATGATGGATATACACGTTTAATGATCAATACCCACCAACCTTGGACAGGACCAGTGGCCTGGTATGAAGCCCATGTGGTAAGCGAAGAAGGTTGGGAATTTTATGGCGGTTTATTTCCAGGCACACCAACACCTTTGATTGGACATAATCCTGACCTTGGGTGGAGCCATACAGTAAACGATCCGGATCTGATAGATATATATCAGCTTACTGTCAATCCAGATAATAATAATCAGTACTGGTTTGATGGTCAATGGACGAATATGGAGGTTCGCAATATCAAAATAAAGGTGAAAGTATGGGGGCCCTTTTCCTGGAAATTAAAGCGCCAGGTGAAAGAATCCATTCATGGGCCGGTTTTGGAGTTTAACCATGGAACCTACGCACTGCGCATTGCCACCAGAAATGAATTTCGGTTTGTGGAACAGTGGTACCGAATGACTCGCTCCAGAAATATTGACGAATTCAAAGAGGTTATGTCGATGAATGCCATTCCAATGTTCAATACTGGATATGCAGATAAAGCAGGAAACATATATTATCTTTATAATGCGAAAATTCCTCAGCGGAAAAATGGTTATAACTGGCAGAAAATATTGCCAGGAGAAACTTCCACAAATATATGGACAACTTTCGTGCCATTTGATTCCCTTCCTCAGGTAACAAATCCCAAAAGTGGCTTTTTTCAAAACTGCAATAGCAGCCCCTACCTGGCTACCGGTGATGCTTCAGAAATGTCTCTGCCACTACCCGATTGGGCAGGAGTGGAAACACATCAGACCAGTAGGGCACTTCGTGCGCTTGAGACTTACGGTGCTGACTCATCAATTTCACGTAAGGAATTCTTTGAATATAAATACGATCATCGTTATTCAGCAAAATCACAGATAGCCAGAACACGTGACCGATTTATATCCGATATGAAAAATGATACAAACCAAGTATTGAAACCGGCATTAGAATTATTGAAAAACTGGAATCTGGAAGCTGATTCTACCAATAAGGGAGCTACCCTAGCATTTATGGTTTTGCCCATGTCATTCAGGGATGAAGATTTAAATTATAAACTTGATCTGGTAATTAAAAAGCTTCATGAATCCATTATTTATCTTAATCAAAAATTTGGTACTATCGAAGTTCCTTTGGGTAAAGTATTTCGACTGGTTCGGGGAGACACACAATATCCATTATCCGGTGGTCCTGGGCTTTTGAGGGCAATTTATTGTAATAAAGTTGATGGCATTTATCAGGCACGTGCTGGTGACTGCTATGTGCAGGCGGTAGAATGGGGTCCTGATGGAGAACTCAATGCTTGGAGTATACATCAGTTTGGCAGTGCAACCTTGGATTCAACGTCACCTCACTACAGCGACCAAGCAGAGCTATTCCACAAGGAAAAAATGAAAATTATAAGGCCATAATGAAAAATTATATTCTATTTTTCAGCTTAATAATGCAATTCTATGCCTGTGCTAGGCTGGATCTGGTACCTGCTACCGCAGATACTATTATGGCAGAAGTCCAGCAAAATAAAGGGACCTACGCTGTACTGCTCAATATCTGGGCTACATCCTGTGCACCATGTGTGGCAGAATTCCCTGCAATTGTAGAATTGGGAGACAGTAATAGCAAATTAGATGTTCTGTTTGTGAGCACAGACTTTCTAGAACATAAGAAGAAAGTAATACAATTTTTACTGCAGCATGGTGTCGTAGGTAAATCCTTTATCAAAAGTCAGAAGGATCAGGCATTTATTAATGGACTGCATCCTGATTGGAGCGGAGCACTTCCTTTTACGATCCTGTTCGCAAAAAACAGTGGAAATGTGGTAGATTACTGGGAAGGATCTCAGCCCGAAATTCGGTTTAAAACTGCTATTGAGCGGGCACTCAAACTATAGGAGTTATTATGAAAATTAAATTTACCCTAATATTCATGCTTATTTGTTCTAGTTTATTCAGCAAAGAACTGGAATTGGGATCCACATTGCCTATGGGCGACCACCGTTTAATTGATATTAGCGGTAATTATTTATCCTTAAATGAAGCAAGGGATAAAAATGGTTTGCTTGTCATCTTTTCCTGTAATACATGTCCGTGGGTTCTT
Source organism: uncultured Fidelibacterota bacterium (assembly GCA_913043235.1). Lineage (GTDB taxonomy): Bacteria > Fidelibacterota > Marinisomatia > Marinisomatales > UBA1611 > UBA2134. Next base: position 18,107 of record CAJWLO010000030.1, on the reverse strand, counting down.
CGCTGGGAGGATCGTTATGTCTCTTTAGCCAAACAATACACTCCCAAAGGGATAGGTGTTATCGCTGTTAATTCCAATGAAAATAATTTTGATTCCGTAGATAATTTGGATGAGATGCGCAAACATGCTAAAGAAAATAACTATAATTTCCCCTACGTCCAGGATTTTGGATCACGACTGGCACGTGAGTTTGGTGCTACCAGAACGCCTCATATTTTTCTTTTTAATGGTGATAATACTCTGGTTTACCGTGGTGCAATTGATGATAACGCCAAGGATGCTCGAAAAGTAGATGAACCTTTCTTGGCAAATGCCATAGACGCGATGCTGGTTGGTAAGCCAATTGCTGTTGCATCAACAAAAGCACTGGGCTGTGGCATAAAATTCAAATAGTCGACAGATGATTATGCCTGAATTAAGATGGAACAGACATATTACCTGATCATTATTATTGCCTTGATGGTGGAATACTTATTCTCAACCATCAGTTCCATTCTGGATATGAGGAATATCATTGAGGAAGTTCCAACGGAATTCCAGGACGTTTATGATAGTGAAAAATATGCCAAGTCTCAGTCGTATTTGAGAGACCGTACTCGTTTTGGGATATTTTCAAGTACATTTTCACTATTGTTGATCCTAGTGGTGATCCACACAGGGCTTTTTGGTGTTTTGGATCATTTTGTTCGGATTCAAACCAATCAACCAATTTTTGCAGGTCTGCTATTCTTTGGCATTATCTTTGTCATCCAGGATGTTATCAATCTGCCTTTCTCCATCTATAGTACCTTTGTGATCGAAGAAAAATTTGAGTTTAATCGTACCACTCCTAAAACCTTCGTGGTGGATAAATTAAAAGGTTACGCCTTAACCATTGTTCTAGGAAGTATGGTAATAGTTCCTATTCTGTACTTTTTTGAGACATTTGGTCCCAGTGGCTGGTGGATTGCATGGGTTTTGGTGACGCTATTCATAATCGCCGTACAGCCCCTTTTTGTGCATGTAATTGCTCCCATGTTTAATAAATTTACACCTTTGGAAGAAGGAGAACTGCGAACTGCCATCGAAAGATATTCAGAAAAAGTAAAATTTCCCATTGGCCGTATTGATGTAATGGATGGCAGTAAACGGTCTGGACATTCCAATGCTTACTTTAGTGGTCTGGGTAAATCTCGCCGTATAGCCCTTTTTGATACATTGCTAGAAAAACATACCACAGAAGAAATTATCTCTGTTGTTGCCCACGAAGTTGGGCATTATAAACGAAAACACATCATCAAAGGTACCGCACTCGGTATTCTTGAGACTGGGGTCATGCTTTTTATATTTAATCTAATCATGAAGGATGCGGCACTTTTTACCGTATTTGGTGTCAGCGATATATCTGTATATGGTGGGCTGGTCTTTTTTGCGATGCTGTATGCACCAGTCAGTATGATCACATCCCTCTTTACCACCGCAATCAGTAGGAAAAATGAATTTGAAGCTGACACCTACTCTCTTGAGACAACAGAAAATCCAGAAGCTTTGGTGAATATGCTCAAAGGGTTGGCTGCTGATAACCTGGCTCATCTTACTCCGCATCCGTTGAAAGTGTTCCTCTCTTATAGCCACCCACCCGTAACCGCAAGAATAGCAGCTGTTACACAAAAATAACCTATAAATAAACTACCTAAGGCATCTTAAAGTCCAGAAAATATTCTACAAATATGTAATATGAAAAAGGCCGGAGAATCTAACTCTTGACAAGTTTTCTTCTCCGGCCCATAACCTAACTCCCTTTCCGATTAATTAAAACCTTCAAGTTTCTCCTTTGCTTTCGCTCCAGCTCGTCAGGTCCGAATATCCAGAGTGAATAAGTTTTACCTTATTTCTCTCTTTTTATTCTTGTACTATATTAATGAAATTTTATTTTTATTACAAGAATTTTAAAGTCTGAATTCAGAAAAAATATAAATTGGAAAGTCAGTCTTGCTCTAATCGATAGGCTTGGTAATGCTGATCCAATACTTGAGGATATTTATTACCTTTCCACACATAGCGAAGAGAATCTGAAATATGAATTTCCTTAACTTCTATATATGGTTTTTGGGCATGGTAAAAAAACTGTTTTCCTATCCGAACGATCTGATCTTCAGCGGGTTCATAGCCCAGTACACGGGTCATAAGACTGATATGTTTTGTTTTCATATGATCCACCAGCATATTTTCCAGTTTGCTTTGAAGACCAGGTACATAACTGGCTTTTGATGCAAGACTTAAAATATTATCAATCTTTGGATTACCCTTTCCCTCCAATGCAATCCTGGCAGCGATCAGGTTTTCAAAATCGACATCTGTCATAAATATTGCCGGGGTACGCATGATCATATTCATATTAGATGATGTTTCAGCAGAATTCATAATTTCCTCCCAGAATTCCTGCGACGACATCAACCCCTCAGCGAATTGTACTGCAGTCTTGTGATTTATCGATGTGGCAAGTTGGGTATTATCCCGACCCAATGGAATGGTACAGTCAATAGAAACGATGGATGGAATTAGCATGAACTCCTTGGTGCCGGTATTCATTTGTAGTTGATTTTGAATGGATCTACCAATACAGCCGTAACTTAACAGGATAATTTCTTCATAATTGTTACGCCTGGATTTTATGGGCATTGTAAATAAGGTATTATTATTCTCTATATTTGAAAAAGAAAGGGAACGTTCATCCAGTTCCATCCTGAAATAGCTCATCTGTTTATTGAGCTCTGAGATCAATGGCCTTGTCTGGGCTCTACTTAATGGATCTTTGGCAAGAGTCAAGCTTAAAAAAAGAAATGCAAAACCAAATCTCATTATTATTTCCCGATTAATAATTCTAATATATTTGAAATGAAAGTCTGCTGTTAAATCCCGCACTTTCGCCAATCAAGGTGCCCATGCCATCATAACGCAGTAATTTCCAGGTATAGGCCTGCTGAATCAAAAAACCACCAGTTTTCTCATCAGGAATTGGAAAAATGTTATAAAGGTATGATTTTTCATCATCCACTAAGATGGTCTTTACAAATGTATTCATATCAATATTGCCTGCTTGCCAAGATTGTTCAGTATAATTATACCCTGAAAAATAACACCTATTGTTCATTGTATCTATGGCTACATCTGTGATGAGCATATTCACCAGAATCGTATCCACCTCTCCCAGATGTGTTACATTGTACAAACCAGTAGAGTCAGCAACCCAGGCGGCTCCAGCAGTTTGAATAGCGGTAGGATAATTAAAACCGTTGATAATTTTAATATTGTTAGTGCTGCCATTTGCAGCGATATACAAGACAAAATTAGAATCTGGTACTGAGATCCAACAACCTCTAATCTTAGGATCAAAACTCAATTGTGTATTCCAGCTCAAGCTCATTCCCAGCGAGCGTTCCTCTAGAATCTTCTGATTTGAATTAATACTTAGAAGCAGACCGTTACGGGTAGCTATATATACAATTCCCTCATCCTGGTCTACATCTAGATCAAGGGGATAATCGGGTAAGTCTATAGACTCCATATGTTCTAAGCTGGGTGTTAACAAACGCAATTTTTTATCGTAATAGTCTGCAACACAAAAACGATTATCTTCATTGCGCAGGCAAATATCCCTAGGGCTATATGAGGGATAAGATGCAATGGTATAATTTCCATCCCAGGAAACAATTCGGATACTGCTGTCCCAGAAATCAGTTACATAGATGTTGTATGGACCGATGGTAATGGTTTTGGAATCAGAAAGTGGAGATATATAGGTCTCTGTTTGAACTTGTACCCTGTAGGCATAGGATTCATAATAGTGTACTGAGGTGTCTAAATAAGATGTGAGTTCAGCAGAAACATTGCCGATTAAGAGACTGGTTTGTCCGGTTTCTTTCCGGAATATTGAATAATAAAGTATGCCTGTTACATTTACAGGATCCCAAGATATTTGTACCGCTTTCTGGATTGGGACTAGGTTAAGGCCTGTTGGCTTGCCCGCTGTATTTGGATTGTTTGGATCCAGGGGATTTAATGGTTCTCGGTCCGAGCAGCAAAATATAAAGGTACTTAAAATAAATCCTGTAATTGTTCTAGTATTCATCGATATAGCTATAAATAAGTAATTGAATAAATATCTGCGATCCAACCACAAGCCAACCGGATGTCTGGTCCAACTTCTTGGTCTTATCCCATGCTATCTGGCGTTGTCGAGGGTCCCCGCTATCCAAATAGCGTTCATATTGTTTATCGGCATCCTGCTGGATTTTCCATGCCAAACCACCAAGAAGAACTGTTCCAGTTGATGCCGCCAAACGAATTAATTGTTTCCTATTGGAAATAAGTACCCTGCCACTTGCTTCAAGATTTATCCTTCCCAAAGTATCTATAGAAACTACCCGTTCCACAATAGGTAAACTAACGGTCCAGTTTTCCTTATCTTGACCAGATAAAAGGCAACTTATGAGTAGGATAATCTGTGGTCCAATTTTCATTGATAGTATCTCATTTGGTATTTTACATCCTGCATCAAAAACCCAGATCCGGCCGGCCAGAAACCTGTCAATCGCCACTGGTGTTCCGTACGCCATATTTCTTTTCCTGTGAAGCTATCGATGCTTAGAACTATTCCCTTAGCGTAAGGTACAAACAGATGATTCCTTAAGTGTACGAAAGATGCAGCAGGAAGACCTAGGTTGAAATTCGCAGTCCAAGAATGATTGCCATCCAGATTCATTTTTGTTACCGTGCCATCACGGTAAATCAGGACCAGTTCATCATTATCTAATACCTGAAAATCAAATCCGTTATTGAAAGGAAGCATAAGGTGGATATTGCCTTTTTTTTGATCCAAGACCCAAAGAGTATCTCTTCCTGGTCCTGTGAAAATACGGCCTTGATAAATATTTGTTCGGGACTCAGAATTAAGGTCAATAGGCTGGGTCCATAATTGGGATAATTGGTGGTCGTAAAATTGTAGTTCTCCGACATCTGTTAGAGCAAGGAAATGGTTTTGTCCTGCAGAAAATAATTTGGTAATACCAAATCGGATTTGGTTTTCTTTTATCAGCGTTCCATCTAAGGCATTATATAATTTCAATTCTTGGCGGGTACTAATGACCACTGTGGTATCAGCCAGTATCAGGATGCCATCCCTAATAAGATGATCCATACGATTTTTCCATATCTGTTTTCCTGATCGCAGGTTATAGGCCCCTGCCTGCCTATTTTTCATGGAAACATAGACAAACCAGTCAGTCTTCTCGTTTACCATAATATCGGTTATATGCCCCATTGAAGGGCTCCAAGCAGATCCATGTTTTTTCCCATCATTTAGGTTCAGGATCATTACCGTTCCCCGGTGGGTCCAAGCCAAAGCCAGACTGTCATTGACAGGGATCAAATTCTGAATAGGATCTCTGGTTTTGCGTTCCCATTTTAAAGAAGGCTTCTTAGAAATTATTGATTGCTCCCGCTGAAAAAACTCTATATCATTGTCAAGCTTTATTATTCCATAACAACCCATAATAATATTTGTTACTAGAATGAAAAGTGAAAGTTTAAAAAGCAGGACTTTCATGGATTAAAAGTCCCATCCAAAAAAGAATTGGATAAATTTATCATTGGGCACCGTATTCACCTGCAGTGATCTAATACCTATATCCAAACGCAGGACCAAAGCGCCTACCAAAGCGCCCCGCAATCCAAGACCGGTACTGGCATAGACACCGGTCAGATCGTGCTCCCAGGCATTGCCTATATCTAGGAAAAAGGCACCGTGAATAGGAGCAAGCCAGATGGATCCAGAATTGAAGTCTAAGCGCAAACGTTGGGCAAAAGGAAATCGGATTTCTTGGTTCAGCATCGCAATTTTTCGCCCTCGCAAGTCTCCAAATTTGTAACCACGCATTCCCCAGCTACCTCCAATGAAATAACGGCGGATATCCCTACCGTCATTCATCCAGATCATGGTGCGGTGTGCCAGAGTGATCCTGGGGATCACCTGCCAGTAACGGCGAACATCCAGCCAGGCTGTGAAATTATGATAACGTCCTTTCCTAAGGTCAAAGGTAGGCCCAATCGTAAAGCGGGCTCGCCAGCCATCCCGCGGTCCGATTACGGACCATAATGCATTGTCATGAATTGTAGAAATAAAATTGGATACCAAGAAGGAATTCTCCGGTTGATCTCTATAATTATCTTTTGAAGCATACCACATACTAGAACTGATTTCTAGCCGCCTGTATATTGAGTATGGAAAATTAACTGCACCCCGAAAGCCCATGGTCCGTTCAAAGTAGAATGCTTCATAAGGGCTGAAATATTCGTTGGCAAAATGAAACACGCTTATACCCCAGTTTGTTCGTTTGGTCATGTTTAAATAGGTAACAGCCACATTCCAGTGGTCTGCAAATTCGGACTGGGTCTGTGCAGAATTAGCCATGAGGAAATGGTAATAACGATTTCCCAGCTGGTCCGAGAGTGATAATTGGGCTCCTCCCAGAGTACCATAGATAGGATCCATTGCAATAGATGTTTGGGCGAAATCAAGACGATATCGGAGTTTGAAAGGGAGTTGACGGGTATTTTCCCCTTGACCCATCTTGCGAGGCCAATTACCCTTGGATTTAATATCCGAATCCACAACCCAGTTTAAAACATTAATTGAGTCTAGGGGCATTGCTGCCACCTGGTAACTAAAATCCTTAAATACACCGGCGACAACACTGTCGGATCCTAGGGGCTGGAAATGAGAAATACCAGTATGTAAATCCGTTTCTTGGCGCAAAGTCAAATATTCTGCCTTTTCTTCATCTCGAGAAAGGGACCAGATATTGGTCATGCCTGACCTGTCAGATAGGTAATAGATTTTATATGGGTCAGATTTTGACCATGAAGGAAATATTTTCCGGGCCTGATCTTTAAGGAGAAGGTGAATATTTCCGGAAGAAAGTTCCATCATAAATAGATCCAGACCGGTATTATAATTGTTTTTTATTCTATCGGAACTGAATACAATATTTGTTCCTGTTTGGTCAAAGGAAGGGTCCCGGTCTGTATAGATATCATTGGTTAGGTTAAATATCTGATCCTGATCGATATTTAAAAGAAATATATCGGACTTGCCGCTGAAGTCTTGGCCTCCAAATAAGATTCTATTGCCATCAGGAGACCAACGGGGAGAGCGAATGGTTACCAGACTGTCTTGGCCGTATGTAGCAGTGATCTTCCCTGACCCCAGATCGATTATCTGGAGAACATCTTGACGGTTGGAACGTGCAGCAATAACCAATTTTTCCCCTTGATAAACGTCCATTCCAGACTCTAAGAAATGGACCGATTCTATATCTGTGTTCTGACCAGATTTAGCCAGCCTTTTACGCTGGTTTTTATTGTATAATGGATGTTGATAGATCACTGGTAACCCTTCGCGACTCGATAGATAGACTACGTGCCGCTGACCTCTAGAATCCAAGTAGGTTACAGGAAAAATATTTGCACCTTCGTTGGTGATCATTGAGCTTTGGCTCAAACCAGGAATATCACTGGCCAGGTCATCCGCAGTCTTATGCCGTAACGACTGCAGCCATTGGGAATGGAGATCTTGGAAATTCAAACCGGTAATATGTTCCATGCACTCCTGGAAAGTTTTGTAGATCCAATAATCTTCCATGAGCCTGCGGATATAGTCAATTCCATATTGCTCCTGGAACCAGCGTAAAAATGCCTGTCCTTCTTTGTAAGAAAGATAACCGCCTACTTCCGAAAGGGGAACAAGGGTACCATTGACTAGACGATCTCGAATTACCATTTCCGACTGCGTATCCCATCCTACGGACCACCATTCGGCCAGTCCTTCTGAGAACCAGTGGGGTATTGTAGGTGGGTTGTTGATCAGTTTCATTCGAACAGGTGTCATCATTTTGCTAAAAGTAAATACGTGAGCAAGTTCGTGGGTTAGCACATTTCGGAATGCGGACAGATCCCCGAGGTAAGGGATCACCACCCTGCCCTTACGGTGTTCGAAGAAACCGCCTACCCCTTCCGGAATCATCATGGGTAAAATATTGGTCTGTTGGAAATGGATATGGCTGCTGTAGATGATCAGGGGCACTGTATCCCAGAGAGTGTGGTTAAATTTGATTTCCAGATCCTTGTATGAATCCTCCAAAATCTGGGCGGCGATGCTGGCAATCTCTTTTTCCTGCTGGTAATAGTATATATGGAAATGATCTGTTTTTAGGATTTGCCAGTCAAACTGTTCATACTGGATTTTATTTAGACCGAAATAGAACTGGGCACTGGCAAAGCTAATTAGAAGGAATAGGATGCAGAATATGCGTTTGCTGGACATGGCAGGCCTTCTACCAGGGCAGCTGATCCAGATCTACATTGCCGCCAGACAGGATCAACCCGACCTTGGAATCTTTAAATATTGTTTTTTGATTTAAAACAGCTGCAAGAGTAATAGAACAGGATGGTTCAATTATAATTTTCAATCGTTCCCAAATCATTCGCATGGCCGCAATGATGTCATTTTCTGAAACGGTGATAATATCATCTACATATTCTTGGATAATTGGGAAAGTGATGGTTCCAATCTGGGCCCGCAACCCGTCGCAGATGGTATCAGTTGTTTTATTGGGTACGATTTTCCCCAGTTTCCATGATCGAAAGGCATCATCTGCTTCCATTGGTTCTGCACCAATAACCCTGACTTGATTGTTCAAATTTTTTACGGAACAAAGTGTGCCGCTCAATAAGCCGCCTCCGCTTAAGGGCGATACGATGCAGTCCAAATCAGGCTGGTCTTCCAATAGTTCCATGGCAGCTGTTCCTTGACCTGCTACAATACGCTCATCGTTATATGGATGAACGACAACAGCATCGTTTAAATTCACCAATTCACCCAAGGTTTTTTCCCTGGAAGACAGGTTGGGTTCACACCAGACAATATTTCCTCCGTTACGTTTAACGTTTTCCACTTTTATTATAGGCGTATTTTGTGGCATAACAACGGTTACACTTCCGCCACGGCGCGCTACCGCCATGGATAGAGCCGCACCATGATTTCCTGAAGATGTAGTGGCTACTCCGCGGTCAATTTCATCCTGAGATAAAAGTTCTACCGCATTGGTGGCACCACGGATTTTAAAAGAACCAGATCGCTGAAAATTTTCACATTTTAAAAAAAGTTCTGCTCCGGTAAGATCATTCAAGCTGCGATTGGTGAGAACTGGAGTGCGGTGAATATATGGCCGGATGCGGTCGTACGCATGTTGAATATCTATAAGGGTTACCATATAATAAATTACAGCAACTTTCAGGCACAAATCCCGTTTGAATCGGGCTAAGGATGTCGGATAGAATGGCCGGATCCTATACTATTTTACATATTTATTATACCAGCCAATCACCCGCTCCATATAATCAAGCTGGTGAGCACGCTCCCTTAGTCCATGGGGCTCCCTTGGATAGAATACCAGTTCTGTATCAATACCTTTTATTTTCAAAGCTTGGTATAATTCAAGCCCCTGTTCTGGGTGTACACGTTCATCCCTGAGGCCGTGGATGACTAGGGTGGGTGTTCTAGCCTTGTTGATGTGAGCCAAGGGTGAGCGGTCCCAGTGCAATTCCATTTCATCGAACCACCAAGAATTCCAATGAACAATAGACATTTCATATGGAATATCGGTGGTACCCATGAAACTGATCATGTTGGTTAGCCCTGCACCTACCATAGAAGCTTTAAAACGGTGGCTATATGCTGTAGCGCCTAGGGCCGAGAAATAACCCCCATAGGACCAGCCTCCCGTACCCACTTTTCCTGCATTGACTACTCCAGCCTTGATCAAATAATCCACACCTTGAAGAACGTCCTGGTACTCCAGTCCACCCAGGTCATCATGGTCGCTTTTGGAAAAATCAACACCCCGGCCGCCGCTACCCCGGTAGTTGGGCTGGAGGACTACATAGCCTTCTGCCGCTAGAAGTTGGACAGGATAGCCTGTGGATGTATTCCATCCATCAAGAGTAACTCCTTCCGGGCCGCCGTGAATCTGCAGGATCAGAGGATAACGGGATCCTTTTCTGTAATTCGGCGGATAAGTAACAACTCCCTGTATTTTATAGTCATCTATAGAACTCCAGGTGATAGTTTCCTGTTTCCCTAGGTCCAGATCTCGTAAAAAGGTATTGGACTTGGTGACACGGACCAGATTATTCTGGAAAAGATCTTTTATAAACAATTCATTTGGATGTTTGTTGGAATGCCCTGTAATGAGTAGTTGGCCTGATCTACGGTGTAGCCTGACAGATGAAATAATATACCCGGGGGAGTAAATGTCTTTCTGATATACTGTCTCATTATTATTTCGGTCCTGATCCTGGATCAAAGACAGCACCGTTTTGGTACCGCGTACAGATCTTGTGAGGATTGTTTTATCATCCACCCACTGGAGATCATAAAAGGATTCATCCTGTCCCTTATGGGAAATAATTATTTCAGGCTTATTGAGCAGTAAAGTGAACAGACTCTGGGGCAGTGGGTCATTGCGGCTTACCGCTCCCAGAAAAGCCAGTTTTTTTCCATCCGGGGAAATATCCATGGCACCCAGTTTCCCTGGTGTGTTGAGGATCTTCCTGGGTCTGTTACGGGGAATATTCACCTTGAATAGCACACGGTCCATAAGACCTGGATCCGCCCCAGGTTTTTCTGTTCCTTGGAAGACGATGGTTTTACTGTCATTAGACCAGATAAAGTCATGAATATGGAGATCATTTTTAAAAATCAGATTTGTTTTCCCGGTGCGAATATTGTGCAGCCACAAACGTTGGTAGCGGTATTCTTTGTCTTTAACAACCATATCATAGCCTTTTTCTATCATCTGGTTCTTTTCAGCTGAAAGTGTGTCGGTGGATACAAAAGCGATCCAGGCACCATCCGGGGACCAACGGTAAGACCCAATGCCTGAAGGATGCTCCAGGAACAGGCTAGCTTCACCGCCATCAACAGGTATGCTATACAATTGGGTTTGATCTGATATCTGTTTGCGCCCAGATAAAAATGTGATCTCCCTGCCGTTCCAGGACCACTGGGGAGCGTAGGAGTCGTAGGCTGATGACGTAAACTGCACTGGTTTCTGATCGTTAATTCTTTTGACCCAGATTTGGGAATGGCGCGGACCCGGCTTTTCATCATTCCCGCGGGGAATGGACAATACATAGGCAATATTGTCTCCATCGGGACTAATGGTTGGTGATGAGACATACTGCAGGTTAACAATATCTTCCTTGGTAATCGAGCGACCACCTTGTAAGATGGTATTGATTAGAAAAAGCAGGAAGGTAATAAAATATATATGTTTCATAATAGTCTATCCGATTATTTAAAACGCTTAAAAAGTTAAATAGGAATTATCGGAATATTTTATGTTATTGTATAAAGAGATCATTGAATAAAATATCAATATATTAACTATAAATTTGCAACCATGAACTCAGTCATATTTTTTAATTCACCCTGTTCTTTATGCTGAAACCAACCCATGAAAATATCATAAACGCAGCTGATCGGATCAGCAAATTTCAAGATATATCCCCTTGTATTCTACAATCTGGGCTCAGTGATATAATTGGTTCTCAAACGTACGTGAAAATTGAATATTTAAATCCAGTGCGTTCATTCAAGCTTCGGGGTGCGGTAAATCTGGTCCAGCAGCTCAAAGAATCCAAAACCATCAGTCGGATCCTTACTGCTTCTACAGGGAACCATGGTGCTGCCATGTCATTTGCTTGCCGAGAATTTGGGATGCCTATTACTGTGGGTGTCCCGATAAACGCTGATAGAAAAAAAACCGAATTAATCGCAGGGTTTGGTGGTCAGCTGGAGTTTATAGGCAATGATTTGGATGATACAAAGGAAATAATGCTTAGGGATCCCCTGGACCCATACCATGTTTTTATTGAAGATGGATCAAGCCCGGAAATTGTAGCTGGTACGGCAACGATCGGCTTGGAAATACTTAAGCAGGTCGAAAACTTGGACACTTTGATAGTACCTGTAGGGAATGGTGCTCTTATTGGTGGAATTGGCACCCTGGTAAAAGATAAAAACCCTGATATTAGAATTATTGGCATTCAGGCAGAGCTGGCTTCCTGTATGGCACTCTCCTTTAAAATGGGTAGACCCATTGATACAAAAAGCTGTTCCACTTTTGCTGGGGGTATGGCTGTTAGAGTAGCGATTCCCGAAGCGGTAGATTTGTTATTGAATGTGGTAGATGAAATGCTGCTTGTAAGTGAAGATGAAATGAAAAGTGCTATGGCTCTCTATTACCGCTGTACCCAGGAGATTGTGGAAGGGGCAGGCGCAGCAGCCCTGGCAGCGGCCTTGCGTTATCCGGATAAAATACAAAACCAGACTATTTGTCTTGTTGCAACTGGGGCCAATATTGATCCGCAGCTGAAACAGGATATCTTTGGAAATCTGAATTAATAATCGTGTGCTTTATGAGATAAAATTATGATTGATACCTTGATTAGAAATGGGATAGTTGTTGATGGTACTGGTGCGAAATCAGAAATAAAGGAAGTGGCGATTAAGCAAGGAAAAATTATTTCCACCCAAGGCCAAAATGAGCTTAAAGCATTGCAGGAGATTGATGCCAAAGGGAAAGTGGTTTGCCCTGGATTTATTGATATACATAGTCATTCCGATTTTACATTACTGGTGAATAGAAATGCGGAGAGTGCCATTCACCAGGGTATCACAACCCTGATAACAGGCAATTGCGGCCATGGTCCAGCGCCCTGCAGGAATAAGGAATTGGTAAAACAAGTTACCATCGGTTACAGCGATAACTGGGATACAGATATTTCCTGGAGTAGCTTTGGACAGTATGTGGATATTTTGTTTTCCCCGGGGCTGGCAGTAAACGTAGCACCTTTGGTACCCCACGGTGCCATTCGTATGGCTGTGATGGGCTATGATGACCGTAAACCAACAAGGGTGGAGCTCAATGAAATGAAAGCTATGGTGGAAGAAGCCATGGGCTCTGGTGCCGCGGGATTTTCCACTGGGTTAGAATATTCTCCCGGCCAGTATGCGGAAAAAGAAGAATTGATTGCCTTGACCTCCGTGGCTGCCCAACACGGTGGTATCTATGCCAGCCATATCCGAAATCGGGCTGATACCTTTTTGGATGCAGTAGAAGAAGGATTGACCATTATCCGGGAAGCAGGACTTCCGGGCCAGCTCTCTCACCTGGCGCCGCGACCATACGCGAACAGACAGTTCCAGGATGTTCTTACGACCATTAATAATGCAATAGGGCAGGAAGGCCTTATGGTGGGCATTGATACATTTCCTGATCTATGGGCTCCAGGTCCTGCTGTTACCTTGCTTCCTTCTTGGGTTTACGAAGGTAACCAGAATGAAGTCCTCACCAGGCTGGAATCCAAAGATGTTTTGGATCGGTGCCGGAATGCGTTTTTAAATACTACCAATTATCTCCTTCGTCTTGGTGGTTTTGAATCCTTTTACTTAACCTGCTCTAAATCTTTTCCAGAACTAGTAGGTAAAAATTTTCAAGAGATCAGTGAGATTTTAACTCTTGATCCAGTAGAAACAATATTTAAGCTGGTGCGGTCCGATGGCACAGACTTTTATAACGTGATGCTTCGCCATATATATGCAACAGAAGAAGACCTTAAAAAACTGCTATTGCAGCCAAACTGCAGTATCGAGAGCGATGGTGTTACAGCTGCGCCTTACGGACACCTGCGAGATTTTGTTTTTAATCGGGCGAGCTATGGTTATACCATTCGTTTTCTCCAAGAATATATCCTGGAAAAGCAATTATTTCCCCTGGAAGAAGGCATTCGTAGGCTCACATCCCTTCCAGCAGAGAGCGCTGGGCTTAAAAATCGTGGCAGGATTTCTGAAGGGTGCGCGGCGGATCTAGTGATGCTGGACCTTGAGCAGATTGTAGACCACACCACGGATGATTCACCTCAGGAGTATCCGTCAGGAATTGAAATGGTAATGGTGAATGGCGAAATTGTATTGGATCAAAACCGCCATACACTGGTTTTACCCGGCCAACTACTTCCTGATTGAAAAATAACTACAGGATAGACCTCAATGAGCCCGAAATCGATGCTAGTGGGTATTTTTATCTTTGTAAATTAACATACGATATTTTGATTTAACCCACTTCCTTAACCAGCTCAAAATTGCAATATTCTCCAGCCAAAGCATATTTTTAATGTTTAAAAAAGAAAAATATTAAATGGATAAAAGCCTACGCTTCTCAGCCATTGATATCGGCAGTAATGCTATGCGCCTTCTATTTACCCGGGTCATTATTAATGGTGGCGATCCTAGTTTTATTAAGGAATCTTTGATCCGCATGCCCCTTCGCCTTGGGCACGATGCATTTGTGAATGGATCCATCAGCATCGAGATTGCTGAGAAGTTTATTCAAACTATGCATGGTTTTATGCATATGATAAACGCCTATGATCCATTGCGCTTCAGGGTCTGTGCCACGTCGGCCATGCGTACTGCCGATAATGGAGTGGAACTGGTCGGTCGGGTAAAACAGGAAACGGGACTGGAGATAGAGATAATTAACGGGATGGATGAAGCGGCCCTAATCTTTGCCAACCATATTGAGCGCACCTTAAAGGCTAAACATCATTATATCTATATCGATGTAGGAGGTGGTAGTACCGAGCTGAACTTGATATACGATAAGCAGATGCTGGCTTCCCGGTCCTTTCCCATTGGCTCTGTGAGACTTCTGGAAAGAAAAGTAACTGAAAATAACTGGCAGGATATGAAAGTCTGGGTCAAGGAAAACACCAAAAAATTCCGTCCCATTAAGGCAATTGGCAGCGGCGGGAATATCAATAAAATTGCTTCTCTTTTAGGTAAACAAAAAGGAGATAGTTTGAATCAAAAGGAGATCAAGGATATTTTAATGAAGATCAAGCCATTTGATTACCACGACCGCATCGTAAAACTGGGTATGCGTCCGGATAGGGCGGATGTGATCATCCATGCAGGATCCATTTATCTAAATTGCTTAAAGTGGTCCGGCGCAAAAAAGATGGTGGTACCGCAGGTAGGCCTGCCTGATGGTATTATTAACCAGCTGTACAAGGATTATAAAATACAGTTAGGCTAAATTTATTATTCTATAATTATTTTTAACGTCTTTCCTATTTAAAAAGTACTGTTCAATTATTTTCGGACGATAAGATAACCTCATCTTTAAATGTAAATAAATGATACAAAATATTGGCAATGTATCAATATGTGACAGATCTTGTCTTCAATAAGATATAATATTATCCTACATAATGACGAAGAAATAAAAATAATAAAATTTCCTGAATTTTGGCATAATTATTGCCAAAACATATATACAATCAATTAATTCGTTTTACTTAAAGAATAGGACAAATAACCTAAAATAAAATTTAATCAAATATTATTTTGATCCAGAATGGACATAAAAGTTATGAAAATAAATATATTTCTTAAAAAGGGGGTACTGCTTATCGCATTTACCTGTTTTACGTCTATGTTAAATGGGCAAACAGTTTCTAACTATGAATATACAGGAGCTCTACAAACTTATTTAGTACCTGCCGGCGTTAATAGTATTACTATTGAAGCTTGGGGAGCAGAAGGTGGGGAATCCGATGGTTCTGGCTCACATGGACTTGTTCCAGCTGGACAAGGAGGTTATGCAAAAGGCGATTTGTCTGTCACACCTGGCCAAACATTATATATTTATGTCGGAGGTCAAGGAAATATCAATATTACATATCAATCTCTATCAGCAGGTGGCTGGAACGGTGGTGGTGATGGCTGGGGAGGCTGGTCTGGTAATTGGAACGCTGGTAATGGGACTTCTGGAGGTGGCGGTGGTGCTTCTGATGTAAGAGTTGGAGGTACTTCCTTAAGTGATAGAGTAATAGTTGCTGGTGGCGGAGGCGGTTCAGACTCTTGGGCAACGGCTCGATGGGGAGGAGACGGTGGAGCCCCTGTTGGAGCCCTTCCAGATCGTTCAGCGAAAGAGCAAGCCGGGATCCCAGGACGTCATCGTCCCGCTCGTCCGGTCGCTCGTGGAGGCAGGCGAGCACGTCGTGGTGTTCCGGAACACGAAGGGGGCCTGCGCAGGGTGCGCCAACTACCTCGCCCAGGAGATGGGCCTCCCGCCGGCAACGGAAGCGATCGCGGCGTTGCCCCAGGAAGACCGATCGTCGACGTCGCTCAGCTTGGAGCGGGCGCTGAGTGGCGGGGCGGCCCTCCACACGACGGACCTCAACCGTGCGGAGCGCGTCGTCGTCGAGAAAGCGTTCCGCGACCCAGCCGGGCCCGTGCGTGCCCTGGCTGCCACCTCCACCCTCGCCGCCGGTGTCAACACGCCTGCCACGACGGTCATCATCGTCGAGACGTTTTTCTACGGCGGCGACGGCAACGCGCCCTACACCGTCGCGCAGTACAAGAACATGGCGGGCCGGGCAGGGCGCCTGGGCATCATGCCGTTCGGGCGGAGCATCCTGCTCGCCGACAGCCCGTACGAGCGCCAGGCGCTCTTCGAGCGGTACGTCCGCGCCGACCCGGAGCCCATGCGCTCCTCGTTCTCGGCCGCAGACCTTGGCACTTGGGTTCTCCGCCTGCTCGCCCAGCTTCGTGGAGGGGTCGAGCGAGATGAGGTCTCTCGCCTCCTCGCCAACACATACGGCGGCTACCTCGCGGCCCGCCGAGATCCCGACTGGCGCGCCACCCTCCGGGACAGTCTCGACGCTCTGTTGGGGCGTATGGACACGCTGGGGCTGACCGAGTCGGACGCCGGGCGGATCCGGCTCTCCCTGCTCGGCAGCGTTTGCGGGCGGTCAAGCCTGGCGTTCCCCTCGCTCGACCGGCTCCTCGACCGGCTCCGGGGCCCACTCGGCCACAATCTCACGGCCGACCGCCTGATGGCCGTCGTCCAGGCACTCCCCGAGATGGACGACGTCTACACGCCCGTGATGAAGCGGGGTACGAAAGAGTCGAAGTGGCAGTCCGTCGTGACCGCCCGTCTGGGTCAGGACGTGACCATCGCGCTACAGCGGGGCGCGCCTGATCAGCCGACCTATTGGGGGCGATGCAAGCGGACGGCCATTCTCCTCGAGTGGATCGCGGGGACGCCTATTCAGGACATGGAGAAGACGTTCTCAGCGACGCCGTTCCAAGGAAGCGTCGCCGCAGGTAACGTCCGATCAATCGCGGACTCGACGCGCTACCGCCTCCGCTCCGCTTTCGACATCGTCGACGTGCTCCTTGCGGGAAGCGGTCCAGATGAGGAAGCGGTAGCCGATCTCCTTCGCCAGCTCGAGTTCGGGTTGCCTGAACCCGCCCTCGGTCTACTCGACCTGCCCGTCCGCCTTTCCCGCGGGCAAGCGCTCGCCCTGTACGCCGCTGGTCTCTCGACGCCCAGTCACGTCGCGGCGGCGGGCCCTGAGTCACTCGCCCTTCTGGTAGGCGCCGCCGCCGCCGAGGACTTGGTCGGCGCGGCCCGGGTGGCGTAGCGGCCGACAATCCGAGGGCGCCGCCGGGTTCTTCTTGCCGTCGTGCTGGTGCCGGCGGCTCATCCCTCGCCGCTGAACGAGGTGCCAGCCATCGTCGGATTGTTCAAATAGGGGCCCGTTGCCCACCTTGGCAACCTGATGCTTTTACGCAATCACATCCTCTGCCGGGGGGGATGGGCTCTCCGTTCGTGCAGCCGTTTGCCGAACCCTCAAGCGGTGTCTCGAGTCGCCTCCCAGTATTCGCGGAGCTGGCGCCGGTGCTCGTGTTCCGCCGGCGCGGCGCGGCCGGGCGTGGCGAGGGGGGGCGTTTGCAGGGCTCGAAACCCGGCGGCAGGGGCCCCTCGGGGACCGCTTCGACCGCTGAGCCCATTGTTGCCGGGGTTGCGCGGCGCCAGCGCCGCCGGCGCGACGTCGCGCCTTTAGCTGTGCGTGGCTGCTCCGGGGCGCTGCGCAAGAGCGTGCCGCCGGAGAGAAGTCCGTGATCGGCGCGCGCGCGGCCGCTGCGGGCATCG